>JAYRXP010000221.1:0-8678 GCA_041917395.1 Paludibacter sp. | reverse complement strand
ACTGAATTTTGTATGTTGAAAAATATAAATCCGGATTTACATGCATTCGAAATCTACACACAAACCGGCGGAATACCTGACTTTGCAAAAACCGGCGAAAAATTAATTATTCAAAACCTGATAAATGATATATTAATCCGGGATATAGCCATTCGTTACTCGCTAAAGGATGTTGAATCGCTCAAGAAACTGACAGCTTATTTGTTGACTAATACCGCATGTCCGGTCTCGGCAAACAAACTCACCGATGTAATTGGTTTAAAATCAGCTTCAAGCATTTTAGAATACTTTTCGTACCTAAAAAATGCTTACCTTGTTGACTTTATTCCACAGTTCAGTTATTCTGCTAAAACGCAACTTCGTAATCCACGAAAAGTGTATGCAATGGACATTGGATTAGTTAATGCGGTTGCATCTACATTTAGCGACAATACCGGTCGAAAGTTAGAAAATCTTGTTTATATACATATCAGAGCTAAATATCGCGAAATATATTATTTTAAGGATAAAGGGGAATGTGATTTTGTAATAAAACAGGATGGACAAATTATACAGGCAATTCAGGTTTGTCATGTGATAAATGACGAAAATTTCACACGCGAATACAATGGATTACTTGCTGCCATGGAATTTTTCAATTTACCGGAAGGAGTGATTATAACTCACAATCAATCAGATGAATTTAATAAAAACGGTAAAAAAGTTCGCTTGATACCGGCTTATATATTTCTTCAACAGTAAAAAAATAAATTATTAAACAGATAAAATTATGGCTTCACAAGAAGATGTTTTTAAGAAACTGATTGCGCATTGCAAGGAATATGGTTTTGTGTTTCCTTCGAGCGAAATTTACGACGGTCTGGGTGCCGTTTACGACTATGGTCAGAATGGTGTTGAACTGAAAAACAACATCAAAAAATACTGGTGGGACAGCATGGTGCTTCTCAACGAAAATGTTGTCGGGCTCGATGCGGCCATTTTTATGCACCCTACTACCTGGAAAGCTTCCGGCCACGTGGATGCATTCAACGATCCGTTGATTGACAACAAAGACAGCAAAAAACGTTACCGCGCCGATGTCCTGATTGAAGAATTGCTCGCAAAATACGATGATAAAATAAACAAGGAAGTTGAAAAAGCCGCTAAACGTTTTGGCGAAAGCTTCGACGAAGCTGTTTTCCGCTCAACAAACGAACGTGTACTCGAAAATCAGGCTAAACGCAACGAAATTCACGCACGCTTTGTAAAAGCGCTGAACGATTCGGATCTGGCTGAACTGAAAGCCATTATAGAAGATTACGAAGTGGTTTGCCCAATTAGCGGAACCCGCAACTGGACCGATGTTCGTCAGTTTAACCTGATGTTCTCAACCGAAATGGGTTCGACAGCCGATGGTGCCATGAAAATTTACCTCCGTCCGGAAACGGCTCAGGGTATTTTTGTGAACTTCCTGAATGTGCAGAAAACCGGTCGTATGAAAATTCCTTTTGGTATTGCTCAAATTGGTAAAGCATTCCGTAACGAAATTGTAGCACGCCAGTTTATTTTCCGCATGCGCGAGTTCGAACAAATGGAAATGCAGTTCTTCGTTCGTCCGGGCGAAGAAATGAAATGGTTTGAGCACTGGAAGGAATTCCGTCTGAAATGGCACAAAGCACTTGGCCTTGGCGACCACAAATACCGCTACCACGACCACGATAAGCTGGCTCACTATGCCAATGCAGCTACCGATATTGAATTTGAAATGCCATTCGGATTCAAAGAAGTGGAAGGAATTCACTCGCGTACCGATTTCGATTTAAGCAGTCACGAGAAATATTCGGGCAAAAACATTAAATACTTCGACCCTGAAATTAATCAGTCATACGTTCCTTACGTTATCGAAACTTCGATTGGTGTCGACCGTACATTCCTTTCGATCATGGCCGCTTCGTACAACGAAGAAACGCTCGATGGCGGCGATACACGCGTTGTACTGAACCTGCCACCAGTGTTGGCGCCTGTTAAAGCATGCGTAATGCCTTTGGTTAAAAAAGATGGTCTGCCTGAAATTGCCCGCGAAATTATCAACGACCTGAAATTTGATTTCAAATGTGCTTACGACGAAAAAGATTCTATCGGAAAGCGTTACCGTCGTCAGGATGCCGTCGGAACACCATTCTGTATCACTGTTGACCACCAGACTCCGGAAGATAAATGCGTTACCATTCGTCATCGCGACAGCATGCAACAGGAACGTGTAGCCATAGCCGATTTACACAAAATCATTGGCGATGCAGTAAACATGAAAAACCTGTTTAAGAAAATTGTAGGATAATGTTTTTGTAAAACAGATTATATTAGCGAAGTCGCAAAGACATTTTGGTTTTTGCGACTTTGTTGTTTTTAAATTGATAAAATGGTAAATGATTTCGGTTTTTTCGACATTAACAACACCCTTGTAACCCTTTGGTCGTATCCGCTGAGTTATATTGAGTTTATCGGAACAATTTTCGGGTTACTGGCCGTATGGCTGGCTACACGGCAAAAGATAATTTCGTGGCCATTGGGACTTATCAATGTTACCTGTTTCTTTGTGCTGCTCTATCAGGTTCAGCTGTACTCGGGCATGTTTTTACAGGCATTTTATTTTGTAACAAACATATACGGCTGGGTAGTGTGGAGCAGGCAATTAGCCGACAGCGAACCACCAACTGCACTCCGGGTTAAAACCCGTTGGTGGCTGTTTGCGTCAACGCTGTTTTTGTCACTGGCAGTTGGATTTATGATGCAAAAGCTCCCCGATATTTACCCTGCTGTATTTACAAAACCAACTTCACAACCCTACTACGATGCTTTCCTGGCTGTGGCCAGCATTGCCGCTCAGATTCTGCTCACACGCCGCATTACCGACAATTGGTATGTATGGGTAGTGGTCAATGCGGTTTCGGTATTTGTATTTCTCCGTCAGGGTTTGTACCTGCTTACGCTCGAATACTTTTTATTTCTGCTTTTGGCCATAAAAGGCATTATCGACTGGAGAAAGCCGGTGGTTGAGCAATAAAAAAAGAGACTGCCCTTTCGGAACAGCCTCTTTCGCGACTTCAAATTGTAAAGCAAAACTATTCAAAACATTTCAGGTAAACTATCTTCTGCCACCCTGTCTTCCATTATTATCGCTGTTGCTACGGGTGCTGCTATTGCTGCGACCTTCGCTGCTACTACGGCTCACTTTATTGCCGGAACTTTCGCTACTGCGAACAACATCTCTGCGCGATGGAGTGGTGGATACGGATGGTGTGCTTGTACGTTGATTGGAATTATTATCCCGCTGTGTATAACCACCATTGCTACGCGGGGTGATATCTACCGGACGACTCACTTCGGGGCGGGCAGTTCGTGTCGATTCGTACACCCTGGAACTCCGTTCGGTATGCGTACCGTAACTGTCACGCGATTCGTTTGTGGTTCGTGTCGGGCGGCTGTACACGTCGTCGTTTGAACTCCTGTTAGAACTGGTTCTATATCCTTCACCATACGATCTGCGTTCGGTAGGTTTCACATAATCCCTGTTGTATCGTTTGTCCATTTCATAGCGGTTGCCAAAGTCTGAATTTCGTTTGTGATAACTGCGTTCGGGATGGCGTTCGCTGTAATCGCTGCGACTTACAGAGCGGTACATGCGGTATGCATTAGGGCTGCGCCAGTTGTCAGAATGCCTGTAGTGGTGGTCGTAATTGATACATCCGTGAATATGCGAAAGATAGATATTTATTGCCAGTGGACGGCGATAGCTGTAATACCGCGGGTAGTAACCCCAGTAATAAGGCGAAGTCCAGCTACGATAAAAAGGTGTCCAGAACCACGACAGAATACGCGGTGTGCGGTAAAATACCGGCTCGATAATGTAATTAGGCCCGTAGATATACGGATCGCCGATTACCTGTACAAAACTACGGCTGTAACGGTCACGGTCTACAACGATGGTTGCCACATCCTGAAAAACATCTTTATCCAGTATTGCCTGAATAACCACTAAATGTGTATTGTCTTCGGAAGTTTCGATTACCCTCAGGTAGTCGATATCACCGTCGCTGTTCAGGTCGAGGTTCGAAATCTGCGTATCGGCATCATTAATTCTGCGTTCAAAATCTTCCAAATCTCTTGAATCTCCAAAAATAGAAGCGATTGCTTTCAGATCAAGGTCATAACTGATATCGTTATTTACGGCTTCAACCTGTATTCTTTGTCTTGCCATACCTGGTGTGGCGAATGCTATTGTCAAAACAGCTATCAGACTGGTAATTTGTGTTTTCATAATTCCAATAATTTTTAAAAAAGATAAATAATGACCAAGGTTGCAACTTCTTATTTTTTTCCGGTATCAGTAATAAAACAAAACCTGTGCCATAATTTTTTTTATCTTTGCAATCACAATCAGACGCTCTGTAGCAGGGTATCATCACACAGGAAAAATATATGAATACATTAGACGTCTTAATTTTAATTCCGCTTTTGCTGGGTTTTGTGTTTGGATTATCCAAAGGCTTTATTCGCGAAATAATCTCAATAGCCGTCATTTTTATTGGCATCTATGGTTCAAAATGGCTCTCTCCTATTGCTGTATCAATGCTTACCGGTGTTTTTTCGGTATCGGAGGTGGTGGCAAAACCACTATCGTTTGTGGTTGTATTTATTGCCATTGCCCTGTCGCTTATGGTACTTGCCAAATCGCTCGACAAGCTGATTGAAAACATTTCGCTCGGTGGGCTCAACAAACTATTCGGAGGGCTGTTCGGGTTGCTGAAATACGCATTAGTCATAAGCCTGCTTATCAATGTATTTCATATTCTGGACTCTAAAATAAGTATTCTGAAAAACGAAACCAAATCAGCATCGATACTTTACCAACCCATGCTCGACTTAGCTCCTGTACTGTGGGACGAAGTGAAGGAAAAGACAACTGAAAACTAAAAAATGCCATCATTATTACCCAATTTTTCAGGACTGAGGCCCGAGTGTGGTACCGACGAGGCAGGACGTGGCTGTCTGGCCGGTCCGGTGGTAGCTGCTGCGGTTATTCTCCCCGACGGGTTTGAATGTCCGGAACTAAACGACTCCAAGCAGTTGTCGGAGAAGGAACGCGATGCACTGCGCCCCGTTATCGAGCAAAACGCCATAGCGTGGGCTGTGGGTGTGGTGGATAATGCCGAAATTGACCGGATAAATATTCTCAACGCCTCTATATTAGCCATGCACAGAGCCATCGATGGCCTCGCAGTGCGACCGCAGTTTATAATTTCGGACGGCAACCGCTTTAAACCCTATCGGGATATTCCGCACCAAACCATCGTAAAAGGCGACGGGAAGTACCTTTCGATAGCAGCAGCCTCCGTTTTGGCCAAAACGCACCGCGACGAGCTTATGCAATTGTTGCATGCCGAATTCCCGCAATTCGACTGGGATAAAAACAAGGCTTACCCTACACCGGCACACCGCAAAGCCATAGCCCTGAACGGCACAACTCCCTATCACCGCCTGAGTTTTAACCTCACGGGCGACAAGGAGTTTTACGAACTGAAAAAAGCAGCAAAGCGAAAAACAAAGAAAAAACCGGACACCACTGCATTGCCCGAACTGGAGTTTTAAACCACCGCCACCACTTTAGCACTACCTGCATATTTTACCTATACGGGTTCACCCGTAAAGCCCACATTATCGCTCCCCGACAGCCAATAATGTGTAAATCAGGATAGCCAGCCTAAGCTATATCAATCCTGTAATGATCTTCTATCTTAAATATAGCATAAAGACAAATCAAATACGTACATAATACATACTTTTCACACTCCTTATAAATACTGTGATTATACTGTGATTAGTCTGTAATTATACTGTGATTAGACTGTAATTGACTTAGATGATCGATATAACTTCGCTATACCGTAAAAGACAGGGCGCACTGACCATATTTTACAAAACCCCATTACATTAAAAGGTGTCGGGAACTGGTTGTTGCAAATGCCATTCTACAACCCGGAGTAAACCAGTTTTAAAACCTCCCTCCGGCAGGGTTGACAGCAGGTTGGTTTGTCATAAACACCCAATACACTCGTTTTTTACTCTTAATATTTAGTTTAACAGATCAACGGAAATGTGAATTGTTTTTTGTAGTTTTGTAGCTTTGAAAAAATGATATTCAACAATGGCGAACGAAAAGCTAACACTCTCTCAATTAGAACAATATTTATCAAAAGCTGCATGGATTCTCAAAGGACCTGTGGATGCTGCTGACTTTAAAGTATATATTTTCCCTTTACTGTTTTTTAAACGCATCTCAGATGTGTATGACGAAGAATTTCAGGAAGCTCTTGAAGAATCGGAAGGCGATGTGGACTACGCAAAAAGTTCTGAATTTCACCGCTTTATAATACCTGATGGTTGTCATTGGAACGATGTACGTGCTACCGTTGAAAATGTAGGTAGCAAGATTAAAGGAGCTTTTGCACAAATAGAAAAAGCCAATCCGGATTTTCTTTCCAATATATTTGGCGATGCGCCCTGGACAAATAAGGATAAACTTTCCGATGCGCTGCTATGCAATTTGATTGAGCACTATTCACAATATAATTTGGCCAACTCTAATGTAGAACCTGATATACTTGGGCGAGCTTACGAATACCTGATTCGGACTTTTGCTGACCAAACCAATAAAAAAGCAGGGGAATTCTACACGCCTCGCTCGGTGGTTCACCTGATTGGAATGATAGTAGATGCTCAGCAGGCTGAAACCATTTACGATCCGGCCTGTGGAACTGCCGGTATGTTGCTGGAATGTATTGAGCACGTAAAAGATGCGGGTGGAGACTCAAGAACTCTAAAACTTTTCGGACAGGAGAAAAACCTGACAACTTCCACCATTGCCCGCATGAATATGTTTTTGCATGGCATAGAGGATTTTCAGATTGAGCGTGGCGATACGCTCCGTGATCCTCGTTTTTTTGAGCACGACAGATTACGTCAGTTCAATATCGTCATCGCCAACCCACCTTTTTCACTCAAAGAATGGGGTGCCGATATGTGGGTGAATGATATTCATGCACGTAATATCGCCGGTGTACCCCCGAATGGAAACGGCGATATGGCTTGGGTGCAGCACATGATTAAATCCATGAATCCTGTAAATGGACGTGTTTGTGTGGTGTTGCCACATGGAGCATTGTTTCGCAAAGGTGCTGAAGCTAAAATCCGTGCTGCCTTGCTGGAAATGGACTTGTTAGATGCGGTGATTGGGTTAGGTTCCAATATCTTCTATGGCGCTACTCTTTCGGCTTGTGTATTGGTATTCAGGGCGCAGAAGGAAAAGAAGAAAAACCGCAAAGTACTATTTATTGATGCTGCCGATCAGGTTCGGACCGGACGTGCTCAAAACTTTCTGGAACCAGAACATATTCAGACGATTTATGATTGGTACAAAGGATATGAGGATGTAAAAGATCACGTAAAAGTAGTAAACATTGATGCTATAAAAGCCAATGATTATAATCTGAATATCCCGCTTTATGTTGAAAAAGAGATGATTGATAATCTGCCGAGCATGGAACAGGCAATGGCTGATTTAAAAGTATCTGCTCAAAAAGCCTGGGAAGCCGAAGAGAGATTAAAAGAACTATTGAAACAGTTTCAGGAGTAATTCATACCCCAAAGGGGTAAAATGTGAATAACCCCCGGTGAAGTTTACGAACCGGGGGATAAAGAATAAATGAGAATACAACCCCGGAGGGGTTGAACTACAGAATCATAAACAATGAATTTAAAAGAATTAGAAAGTTATCTCTGGGGAGCTGCGGTATACTTGCGGGGTGTGATTGATGCCGGAGATTACAAACAATATATTTTTCCTTTGCTGTTTTACAAACGCATTTGCGATGTGTACGACGAGGAATTCCGCCTGGCACTCGAAGAATCGGATGGCGATTTGGATTATGCGTCATTTGCCGAGAATCATCATTTTCAGGTGCCGGAAGAAGTGCATTGGAAAAATGTGCGGGCAGTTACGGTCAACGTGGGTATGAACCTGAGCAAAGCGTTCCGCGAAATTGAACGTGTGAATGCACAACAATTGCAGGGAATTTTTGGTGATGCCGAATGGACCAACAAAGAGCGCCTGACTGACGAGATGCTTTGTAATTTGATAGAACATTTCTCGCAACACGACCTAAGTATAGGCAATGTGCCTAACGATATGCTCGGTAATGCGTACGAATATCTGATAAAGAAATTTGCCGACGACAGCGGTCATACAGCAGCGGAGTTTTACACCAACCGCACTGTGGTAAAACTGATGACCCTGATTGCCGACCCACAGGAACGCGAAAGCGTATACGACCCAACCTGCGGAAGCGGTGGTTTGTTGCTTAATTGCACCATGCTGCTGAAAGATCACGGTAAAGAATTTCGGACTATGCGCTTGTTTGGGCAGGAAATAAACCTGATTACTTCAGCCATTGCCCGCATGAACATGTTATTGCATGGATTTGAAGAATTTAATGTGGAGCGTGGCGATACCTTGAAAGACCCGCGTTTTATACAGTACGACCGCTTGCAACAATTCGACATCGTGTTGGCCAATCCACCCTATTCCATTAAAAGTTGGGACCAGGGAGCATTTACCAATGACCCCTACGGACGAAATATTT
>JAYRXP010000220.1:0-4463 GCA_041917395.1 Paludibacter sp. | reverse complement strand
TCAGAAGCAGTCATTGTTGGGGTAATATCTATCCAGTTTGTTTTATCACTTGAGCCTTGCCACTGCTGACGTCCACGTACTTTCCATGGCGAAATAAGTGTAACCGACAAATCGCTTATGCTGCCTGACTCCAGTTTTTCCGACTTCAATACGGTTGTTTGATACGCTTCATTAAGAGCATCTTCTTTAGTCATGCCAATTAATCTGAATGTATCGGTGGTTAATTTTTCGATACAATTCAGTCGTAAAAATCCATTGTATAAATATTTCGAAACCGAGTCGTTTGTTATCTCACAAAAATATTTCTTTTTCAGGTTAAAATCTGTTACCGGTAGTGTGAGCACCGAGTCGGTTGCAATCCAGCGCCTGTATGGTTCGGCTTGTGTGCCATCCACATATTCATACCAATTGTAAATGTTTGTACGGAGGGTTTTTGATAGTATTTGCGAAGCGTGTAGTTGTAATGTATCTCCAATCAGAGCTTTGAATGTTTTTTGATTAAACATGACCGGTTTTTGAACCCCAAGTGGATTTTTGATACTGTCCGATTTTGGTATGTCGCTGAACGTGAAATTGTTACCATTTAGCCAAAAATCGTTATAACTTTTTGAGAGAATTTTCTCGGGAATTTTTCCACTTAAATTGTTGTTGCTCAGTATTAAACTGTTTAAGTTGAATCGGCCTAAATAATCAGGAATTGTTGTCAGTTTATTATTTGAAAAATTGAGTGTTTTCAGGCTGAACATGTATTCGAGTGATTGTGGAATGCTTTCAAACCTGTTGTTCGCGAGGTTCAGCTCTGTCAGATTGTTAAGCAACACAAAGTCAACTGGTAAAGACGAGATTTGATTATTGGAGGCATCAAATATACGTAATTTGCTACAGGTAGATAACGAATTTGTTAGTTGTGAAAGTTGATTGTTTGATAAATTGAGTGTAACTAATTCTGTCATACTACCTATGCTGTGTGGGAGAGCATTGAATTTATTCCCGGATATATTTAGTGTTTTGACATTGGTAAGCGAATCGCCAATTTCGGGAAATATACCTAATAATTCATTTTGCGAAAGGTCTATAGATGTCAATAATCGGCACGTTTTTACGCTTTCAGGAAAATTACCACTTAATTTATTGTTTCCAACTGAGAATGAAGTGAGATTTTTCATATTACCTATCGAAGCAGGAATTTCGCCTGTAAGTTGATTCTTTGACAGCGAAAGCTGCGTTAGTAAACTCAGATTTCCAATATTTTGAGGAATATTTCCACTTAGCTGATTTTGGCTAAGTTCGAGTTCCGTCAGTTGTGTCAGATTACAAATTGTTGAAGGGATTGTTCCGCTCAGGTTGTTATTGAATAAATTGAGCGATTGTAAATTGCTTAAATTTCCAATTGATTCGGGTATAGCTCCTGTGATACAGTTGTTTAGATAAAGTGATTTTAATCGGCTCAGATTACCAATGTTGGCTGGTAATGTAAAATTAAGATTGGGGTTCCCACTGTAATTCAGTATGGATAAATTTTCGAGTGAATTTAGATTAAAAATAGCTGCCGGAATTTGTCCGCTTAAATTGCCCGCAATTTTCAATATTCGCAACTTGTCAAAATTACCAATCTCAGCCGGAATTTCTCCCTGTAAGGAGTTGCCTGATGTTAAGTCAATTTCAAGCACTTTGCCGCCAATAATTTTTAGTCCTTTCCATTCGTTGAGCGGTTTAGAGAAATCCCACTTATTGCTAATTTTGGAATTTATAGCTACCAGGTTGAGTGAGTCTTGTCTGTCCACCTGAAATGGTTTTGGAGATACGAACATTGAACTTACTATATTTGTTCCGAACAAGTAATAATTACTTATTTGTTTGCTGGTGTTTAACAAATAAAAACCATCGTAGTCGCCACCCCAACCAAAATTTAGATGCATAAAATCATTGCTGTCGTAACCGTCAGCCACTAAAGCATGACCAGGTTCTCCCGGAATGACTATATAGACTGGTCGTTTTTGGTCTAATTCAGTAAAAATATAATCATTCGGTGTGTAGCTGTTTGTGTAAATATTTATTCGAAAATTGTCTTGTAAAATGTTGTAATAATTTGATTTTTGGGGTATACTTCCGCCAGTAGTTTTGTCGAGACAATAGCCCATTTCAAGTGCTACGCCAAGATGTTTCGATAAGAGCTCGTAATCGGCACTGGTGGGATTTGTCCAGTTATACCAGGTGTTTTCAAAATCGGCACATTGCTGACCGTAGCTGCCGGCGGTATAGCAATGCGAACCTTTACCGTGATCCGGAAATTTGTGATAAGCCAGAATTTGTGCCATAGCAGTTGCCACACAGCCTGTAGGGCAGTATCCAACTTCAGCATGATAAAACTGATTCAGATGAATGCCTGCTTTATCAAGTAAAGGTTCTATAATTATGGTTGCATTTTGCGATGACTTAATACCTGATAGTTTTGATGCAGGTAAGCTTTCGTACATGTTTAGTAAAGCTTTGAACTGAATAGGTAGATTGTCCTTTTCAAAAGTGCTGCCTGATGAATATCCGATAACCTGAAATTCATCTCCTGCGGGTGCAATTATAATAAATCCTGAGTTAAGTGCTTTGTAAACAGCTAATTTATTTTTTACTGTGTCAGCTGATTCGTAAGCCAGTCTTACGCTGTTTGTTACTGATCGAACTTTTTGAATTCCGGATGACTGTCGGTTTCTGAAAAATTCAGTTGCAAATTTCAGTGCTTTTTCGTTGGCAAACGTATTTTGAAAAAGAACTATACTAAGAATGGAAATAATTAATCTTAACATGGCCGTTTTTTTAATTTATTTCACCAAAATTTTTTGAACATGATAGAGTTGGCCGTTTCCAACAATAACCAAATATGCTCCCAAAGGTAACTGAACAGGAATAGTTGTACTTTCGCTAATGGCTTGTTTAAAATGTTGTTTCCCCTGCAAATCGAAAATACTTACTGAAGTGTTTTCGGGCACAAAGCTTTTAAAATCAACACTTAATTGATTTGTAAATTGCTTTAGATTAACTTTTACAGTTTCACTCAGGTAGTTTTTTGCAATTTTAGACGAATTTGTAATATTTATTGCACTTTCTACGCTGCAGCCATTTTTATCTTTTACACGTAATACATAATTCATGTCTTTTTCGGGTACTATAACGGCAATTTCGCCGGTAGCAATCACCTGATTGTTTTTTAACCACTCGTATTGATAAGGAACTGTTCCTCCACTAATGTCGTAACCTATCACTCCCAACACGATGGAAACTCCGGTTGGTAATGCTTCGTTGTAAAGTGTAGCTACATTAAGCGCTTTCTCCGACTGTGCGGGCATACGCATACGAACAACTGTTTGAGCTGAAATAATCAGGAAATAAAGAACAAATAGTGTTGTTAATATTGGTTTCATAACTGTAATGCTTTTTATTTGTCAATAGCTAATACAACGCGAAAACCTAGACATTCGCATCGATAGTATCTGGCTTCGTAGGCTGTTCCGGGCCAAACAGTTTCGTAGCATACCGGAATCGCAGAGCTCCTGTAGCGTACTCTACACTCTGTAACTTCGCCAAACGAGGCACTTGACTGATAATTACCTCCACGCATCACTTTTAAAGTTCCGCTGGCAGGTCCGGTAGGGTTTTTTGTGGCTTCGGCACTGTAATCGGCATACCAGTCCGAACACCATTCACTTACATTACCGCTCATGTCGAAAATTCCTAATTCGTTTGAAACCAGCGTTTTTACTTCCTTTTTGCTAAATACACCTGAACTGAAATTTTCGTTTGTGTACCATCCTACATCGTACAGATTATTGCTACCCGCATATTTGTAATTGTGCGATTTTTTACCACCAATGGCAGCATATTCCCATTCTGCCTCGGTCGGTAGCCGGAAGTTATAAGCAAAGCGGAGTTTTAATTTTGGTATAAACTGATTTGTAATGTCGTGCCACGAAACGTAACTTACAGGAAGGTTGGTTTTGCTCAGTTGCGAAGTTCCCCTGTACGATGGAATAGTGTCGTAAGGTAATGTTCCTGTAATTTCTTTCCAGATGCCATTGGTAATTTCGGCTTCAGAAATATAAAAACTGTCCAATTGCACTTCGTGTTGTGTAAAACTGTAAAAATCAGGATCGCCCATTGTAAATTTTCCGGCTTCTACCAAAATCATTTTCAGGTTTTGGTTGCCGATATTCAGGTTTATTGTCGCTGCTCCGGCTTGATTTACAGTGATTTCCTTTGTCTCTGTACCACTTGTAAGTTTAAGTGTTGTTTTTCTTGGCAGCGATGTATTTTCCTGTGCGCCTATCAATATTCCGGAATTGTTGTTACCTGTTGTGCTGGTAAACGATATCCAGTCTGCCTCACAACTAACGTTCCAGTTTGTTTTTGTGTTGATTAATAGTAGTATAGCATCTCTTTTGGATGTAAACTGCACATCCGTTGTGGTGGTC
>JAYRXP010000219.1:0-5047 GCA_041917395.1 Paludibacter sp. | reverse complement strand
CTGAAAATGCTGTAGAAATGTAGTGGCATTTTTCTTATGCCAGTTCATAAGCGATTGCATATCTGCTATTTGAAACTGAATTGAATAAGAAACACCTTCTTCATCCTCGCTTCCAACAATTTTTGCAATTTGTGGACGACTGAATAGCTCGTCGGCAAGCATAAAGGGCAGGTGGTTTTGTTTTACCCATTCGAGCCAATGTTCTGTGATTGAACCCGAAATTTTGTATGTGGTATTGAATATAAGCATAAGTCAGAAATATTTTCAACAAAAATACAATTAATTTCCAAAACTTATGTATCTTTGCACCGCAATTTCAAAATCAAGTTCGGGGGTTTAGCTCATCTGGCTAGAGCGCGACACTGGCAGTGTCGAGGTGACCGGTTCGAGTCCGGTAATCTCCACAAGCTTGAAATCCAAAAGACTAATTCGGTTTCGTATCGTTTTAGTCTTTTTTTTGTTTAAAAAAATGGCTCAAAACTTTTGTTTTTCGGGAAAAAATGTAACTTTGCAGCGCTTTTTTAATTGCCTTTTTAGCTCAGTTGGTAGAGCAATTCATTCGTAATGAATAGGTCTGGGGTTCGAGTCCCCAAAAAGGCTCAATTTTTTTTGTTTATGTTGATGTTTGATAACGGAATATTTGCCTACTTTATACCACAAATTTTGATGTTGGTGGCGTACATTTCCTGTTTGGCAGCACCTGTAAGCAAAAAAGAACCTGAATACATTACTTCGGAAAAAACAATTGTTGTTTCTTGTGTTGAGCAATCGGTCGTAACTGCTGACCAGCAGAACTCCACAGCCTTTTATTCGCATTTGCAAATTGAGAACTCCAGCCCTGAAATTACTTTTCAAAGTCCACACAATTTAGTGTTGAATGTCAGGGATTTTTATTTTGAACTGTCGGATAAAATTCCTGAATTTCGATTCTCACGACCACCTCCGGCACTTGCCTGATATTTTCCTCAAATTTTTTAGCACTTAAATTCTGAAATTTAATTTCATTATTTTGTGCTATCGTGTACATATCTTTTTTGTGCAAATTTCGTATTTCTGTCTCATAATTAGAAATTTAATTCCCGTATATAATGAAATTCAAAATAATAACTCTTTTTTTGTTCGCTAGCATTCTGGCTTTTGCCAAATCTCCTTTAAGTGCCGATGCAGTGTCAGGCTCAACGAAATTATATAAAACTGACAGTTTACATAAATACATCAATATACCCAAAGTGCCCAAGCAATACAGTTTGGAATTTGGTTATCGCAATTTGTTCTCGGTTATCGATAATTCAACTGTCAATCCGTACACAAATTCGGCTACTCACGGATATGGTTTTTTGTTCGATTTTGCCGGGCAACTGTGTGGATTTACAAAAAAACGACCGGCAGTTTTTCTGACAGTGCCACTCGGATATGCTGTCTTGCTGCCCGATAATGCGGCATCCAAACGAATATCTATGCTCAACTATGGTTGGACAACCCGGCACGAGTTTGGTGTGGATAGACCGCTTACTCCGTTCGTGGGTTATGGACTGCTACTTAACACACTAAAAATAGCTGGAACTGAAGGTGGTGTAATGGGACACCAAACACAATTTGAAGGTGGAGTAAATTTTAAAACAAAATCGCACTTAAAGTATTTTGCAAAAATACAATATAGTTACACTTCGTATCCGAAGTTGGGTGCGCGCGAACGCATTCATTTACAATATGCTGATTTTCGTGTGGGTGTACGGTTTTGATATTCAGGGATTATAGTGGTGAAAAAGTCCCATAATTTCCATCGAAAGAGCAATGAGGATATGTACAATTACGCCACCCCAGATATGTCGTGTCTGGTAGGCCAAAGCGCCAAGTATATAGCCTCCGAAAACAGATGAAATTGTTTCGCCAAGCGGTTTGCCAAAATGGATAGCGCAATACATGGCTACCATTGGCAATACTGCTTTGCGACCCAGTAAGGCCGTCATACCTATAACCAGCGCGCCGCGAAACATCAGTTCGGTCATTATAAAGTCCAGAGCGTAAGTTATTTCGAATATAGAGGTGTAAAGCCAGGTTTCGAGCCCGAAAATATCTTCGTAGAGCCAGGGTTTAAATTGCGGATATGCTATCTGAAAATCGGCTGTAAACGAAATCAGAATTATGAATGGTAAAAGCATCAGATAAAGTGAAAAATAGCCCTTTATATGCTGCGAATGACGCGATAAACCATAAATTCCATCAATTTTTTTATCGTAAAATTTTTTCATCAAAAACAACGGAATAAAGTAAAAAACAATACTTTTCAGTTGTGAAATAATACGAATAATAAAAATATTTTCTTCGTCGAATAAGCTGCCAATACGTATTCCGCGATGTGCGTAAAATCCTATCGAAATACCGTAGAGTAATATAAAAAATATTGATTTATAGTAAAAACGTTTGTTTTTCAGGGTTTTAAAATCTTTTCGGAAAATAAGAGTTGGTATGGCTACCGAAAAGTAAAAAAACAGATAAAAAATCGGAAAATAAAGTAATGATAAGCCATCGGTGTAGCTGGTTTTCATTATGTTACGATAAAAACCAAATTCGTAGTTTAAAAAAATAAATGTGCCAATGAACACGAAAGTATACAGGTACGACATGGCATGAAAATCCTCTTTGATGAATTTTCCAATCTCGCGAAATAATCCGGCAACCGATTTTTTCATTTAATGCTAAATATTTACAATTTTCAAAAGTCCTTCGTTTGTAATTTTACGGTATTCGTTTTCAAAATTTGGCGTAAAAATGTTTTTGCCAATGTTTTGCTCAATTTCTTCTTTTGTCCAAAACCTACCTTCAGAAATTTCTATAGGGTCAGGTGTAATTAATCCGTCGTAAATTGCATAATAGCTGTGTATTAACTCGGCTTCCTGTGAGGAAACAAATTTATATTTAACCATGAAAACCGGATTAAATTCAGTTATCCCGAGTTCTTCCGAAGCTTCTCTTTTCAAAGCATGTTCAATTTCCTCACCGTAGTCTACATGCCCGCCTACTGACGTGTCCCATTTTTCGGGCTGTATATCTTTGTCTGCAGACCTCTTTTGGAGATAAAGCATTCCTTTTGAATTCAATACATGCAAATGCACAACCGGGTGAAGCAGGAAAGTTCCGGAATGGCATTCGGCTCTGGATGCTTTGCCTATTACAATCCCATCTTCATTTACCAATGGAAATAATTCAATTTTTTGCATAGCTTGTCGTATTTTTTGCAAAGGTACAAATATTATTCATCCAAACTTATACCTGCTGGCCGGTAATTTTGAGCGAATTTTCAAAGGTTTTTCTTATCTTTGCACGATTTTAAGTAAAAAATCTAAAACGACCTGCAGTATGCAAAATTTCAGAATTGCCGTAATTGGTTTGGGATACGTGGGATTACCTCTTGCCATCGAGTTCGGAAAAAAATACAAAGTGTTAGGCTATGATATTAATCGCCAGCGTGTTGATGAACTTCGGAGCGGAGTAGACCACACACTTGAAGCCGACCTGGATGGAATGCTCGAAGCAACTTCGTTACGTAAACTTAATCCCGAATCGGGACTAGCTTTTTCGTACGATGAGACGGATTTGAAGAATTACGACATTTTCATCGTAACTGTTCCTACTCCAATCAACAACTTTAACATGCCAGATCTAAGGCCGTTGATAAAAGCATCCGAAATGCTTGGCCGGATTGTGAAAAAAGGAGATGTTGTCATTTATGAATCAACAACTTATCCCGGATGTACAGAAGAAGATTGCGTGCCGGTTATTGAAAAAGTCTCAGGATTGAAGTTTAATTCTGATTTTTATGCCGGTTATAGTCCTGAGCGCATTAACCCCGGCGACAAAGTAAACACACTTACCAAAATAAAAAAAGTAACTTCAGGTTCTACTCCCGAAATCGCAACGATTGTTGATAATCTGTATGCATCAATCATTACTGCCGGAACTCACAAAGCACCAAGCATAAAAGTAGCTGAGGCATCGAAAATTATCGAAAATGCGCAGCGTGATGTAAATATTTCGTTTGTAAATGAACTGGCACTTATATTCGATAAAGTAGGTATTGATACCAACGATGTGTTGGATGCTGCCGGAACGAAATGGAATTTCCTGAAATATCGTCCCGGATTGGTGGGTGGTCACTGTATAAGTGTCGATCCGTATTATTTGGCAAGCAAAGCTGAGTCGCTTGGATATGTTCCACAGGTTATTCTTTCAGGAAGGCATGTCAACAACAGTATTGCCCCGTTTATTGCTAACAAAGTTTTGAAGTTGATGATTCAGAAAGGGCAAACAATAAAAGGTGCAAATGTGTTAATCCTCGGAGTTACATTTAAGGAAAACTGTCCGGACATTCGTAACACAAAAGTGGTTGATATTTACAAAGAAATGTGTGAGTTTGGAACGAATGTGGACATTTACGATCCATGGGCAATTGCAGATGAAGTAATGCACGAATATGGTGTATCTATTTTAACAAAACTGGACGAAAACAAAAGCTACGATGCTATCCTGCTGGCTGTAGCTCATGACGAGTACAAGACGTTCGATTTTGAGAAATACCACAATGCCGGAGCGGTTATTTTTGATGCTAAAGCAGTGGTTAGTCGTCAGTGGGTGGATGGAAGATTATAATATACCGGCTGATTTTTCGTTTAAAACTTTAATATATCAAACAAAATAACTAAGACTATACGATGACAAGAATTGGTTTCATTTTTATAATTGCATTTTTTACAATTGCGTCTTACGCGCAGGATTTGAGTAAAATTGATCTCAATAAATTAACTCCTGAGCAAATAGAGATGTATAAAAAATACATGGCAACACGCACCGGTTCTTCACCTGCGAATGTTGGTGCCGGGCAAACTGAAGAGCGGAAAGCAGAGACTGTGACAGAGGGGAATGCTCCTGTGGCAACTCCGGCTGCTTCTCAGACTTCTTTTTATGGCGCATATTTGTTTTCTACACAGAATCTCAGCTTTGAACCTAAGTTAAATATTGCCACTCCAACCAATTATGTTCTTGGTAT
>JAYRXP010000218.1:0-4473 GCA_041917395.1 Paludibacter sp. | reverse complement strand
TTATTATATCGCTTCCGGAGATGGAACAGATGCAAGAATCTGGTGTAATTTTAAAACTGGAACTACTTTCTTTGCTGAAGCTAGTTTAGTTTCAACAGGCTTATATTCAAAACTTCGCGGACCAGGTTGTGATAATTCATCCGGCACTGTTTATTTTGCAGACGAAAAAAATGCATGGAAAACTTACACAACAGAATTTACTGTTCCTGTTGGTGCTGATGGCTTTGATTTCCAATTTAGAACATATAAAGGAGCTGTGGTTTATTGGGACAAAATGTCATTGGTTGAAAAAACAACTGGTTTGAACGATCTTAAAGACTCCAAACTCGAAGCTTATGTTTCAGGCAAAAATTTGGTTGTTACAAATGTAGCTGATGGCTCAGAAGTTGAAATTTTCTCGGCTGTAGGAAGCAAAGTACAAACTTCGGTTCTTACAAACGGTAAAGTTAGCATTGAAAACCTCAAAGGAGGTATGTATGTTGTACGTTCGGGTAAATTGACTCAAAAAATTATGTTGTAAAAAACATATCACAATAATAAAAAACCGCGAAGCAAGATCAATTGCTTCGCGGTTTTTGTTTTTGTCCGATTATTCCGGTTAAACAAAATGATATAAAAAGATAATATTGGCTTCGAGAGCCGGCTTTTTACTATCCTCTATTTCGAGAACCGCATATATTTCAGCTTTTGTCGTTCCACGAAGATTGATAAGCGAATTGAGTTTGGCACGTACACGAACACGGCTATTTACCGTAACGGCCTGCATGAACTTCAGTTTATCAATACCATAATTAACTGTGAGGCGCGAATTACGAACTTCCACAATCTGTTCCCACAAATGCGGGAGTACCGAAAGATTCAAGTAACCATGTGCAATTGTTGTTTTAAACGGACTCTCGGTTTTACAACGTTCTACATCTACGTGTATCCACTGATGGTCGAGCGTAGCATCAGCAAAAATATTAATTTGCTCCTGTGTGATTTGAATGTAATCGGAAACTCCTAACTCTTTCCCGACATACTGATTAAATTCGTCGAAATTGTTGATAATGATTGGGTTCATTGAAATAGTTGGTTTATTTATTATTTTTTTATTTATGCACATTGAAGTGAGATATGTGCAAAATTACGGATTTAATTTTGATTTCGAAAATTTTTTATTCTAAAATCGGATTGCCTGTTCAACAAATTATCAAAAATTTGTATCTTTGTACCCGATTTAAGGATTTAAAATCAGTTCAATAATAAGTTAATTTAAAAACATATAAATTCAGAAGCAAAAATGGAAGAATTAAATGCTGTTGTGCAACAGGTAGTGCAGGTTTCGCCAATTATGAAAGTTTTCAGAATAGCGCCGCTTGGTTGGGAATTACCTGATTTTAAACCCGGACAATTTGTAGCAATCGGATTACCACCATCAAGTCCAAAATGTGAAGAAGCAACCGAAGAACCGGTAGAAACCGATCAGGAAAAGCTTATCAAAAGAGCTTATTCTATTGCATCTTCGAATCTGTCGAAAGACTACGTAGAGTTTTATATCACGCTGGTTCACTCAGGAGCATTGACTCCACGTCTGTTCAACCTGAATATCGGCGACAATATCTGGTTGGGAAATAAATTTGTAGGCATGTTCACTCTCGATCAGATTGCTGAAGATCAAAACATTGTATTAATAGGTACAGGAACCGGAGTTGCACCTTACATGAGTATGTTGCGAACAGACGCTTTGCATCGCAAAGGAAATATCGTAGTTATACACGGAGCAGCCAACTCATGGGATTTGGGTTATTCATCTGAATTAAATCTGTTACAGGTTTTATCACCTAAATTCAAGTATATTCCTACCATTACAATGCCTGAACGTGAGTTCGTACCCTGGGCAGGCAGAACGCAATTCATTCAGGACATTTGGGAAGAAGGAGCAATTGAAAAGCTTTGGGGCTTTAAACCAACAGCCGAAAATACGCACATTTTCCTTTGCGGAAACCCGAACATGGTAAACGGAATGGTTGAATGCCTTGAAAAAGAAGGATTTAAAGAACACACTCGTAAGGAAGTTGGTCAAATCCACGTTGAACGATTTAATTAATTCTTCTTATAGCTAATTAGTTCATCAGAAGAATTTCAGAAACATAGAAACCCGAATTGAAAAAATCAGTTCGGGTTTTATTTTGAAATGACTCTTGTTTAAAACTTTAGTTATCTTTGCACTACGAAACATAAAAAACCAAACAGATATGGGAGAATTGACACTTATTACACCAACGTTCTTATTTTCAGCAATTTCGTTGTTGTTACTGGCTTACACCAACCGGTTTTTGTCGTACGCTCAGTTGGTTCGAAACCTGAAAGATAAATACATGGAGGATCATTCGGCCATAACCCATGCTCAGATAATGAATTTACGACGCCGGCTGTATCTTACCAAAAATATGCAACTCAGTGGAGTTGGCAGTTTATTGCTTTGTGTGGCAACCATGTTTTTTATTTATATCGGAATGCAGACTATTTCGGCCTATATTTTCGGAATTGCGTTGTTGCTGCTTATCATTTCACTCAGCCTTGTGATAGCTGAAATACGCATTTCTGCCAAATCACTGGAAATTTACCTGAGCGATATGGAAAAAAGTTGATGTAGAGATGAACTTAATTTCTTATTTTCTTAATTTCTCAATTAATATAAAATCAAAATGAACTACGGCTTTATTCGTGTAGCGGCTGCAATTCCTGAACTCAGGGTAGCTGATTGCGCTTTTAATATATCAAAAATTGTGGAAATGACCCTGGAAGCCGACAAGAAGCAGGTTCAGGCTATTTGCTTTCCGGAACTTTGCATTACCGGATATACCTGTGCCGATTTGTTCTTTCAGCAACAACTTATAACCGATGCCGAAAATGCATTGCGCCGTTTACTATTGCAAACATACAATTCAAAAATTATTTGTATCGTAGGTATGCCGGTTCGTTTGCAAAATCAATTATTTAACGTAGCAGTCGTAATTCAATCAGGCAAAATACTGGCAGTTATTCCGAAAACTAATTTGCCTAACAACAATGAATTTTACGAGAAACGCTGGTTTGCTCCGGCCGGATCAACCCAGATAAAGGAAATTGAACTTGCAGGCGAAATTGCAGCCTTTGGCACGCACATACTTCTGAAAAGCGACCTTTTTACGTTTGGTGTGGAAATTTGTGAAGACCTTTGGGTCCCCATTCCTCCAAGTTCCCAACAAGTGCTTCATGGCGCTGAACTCATCTTTAATCTTTCGGCTACAAACGAGTTAATCGGGAAACACGCTTATTTGCGACAACTTATCGAACAACAATCTGCCCGTTGTAATGCCGGTTACATTTACGCATCGGCAGGCTCCGGCGAGTCGACAACCGACGTTGTATATGCCGGTAATGCGCTTATTGTCGAAAACGGCAAAATACTGGCAGCTTCCGAGCGCTTCTCATTCGACCAGCAACTTGTAATTCACGAAATCGATGTGGAACGTTTACGCTCGGAACGAATACGAAACATAAATTTTCAGAACGAAAAACAGGCTGTCGATTTCCGCACAATAAACTTTGAAATAGCGAATTTTGACAACGATTTATTGTCGCGAAAAATAGAGAAACATCCTTTTGTTCCTCCTACCACAAACAGAACTGCAAGTTGTGAAGAAATTTTTTCCATTCAGATTGGAGGCCTTGCCAAACGTTGGAAACACACAAATGCAGAAACATTAGTTTTGGGAATATCAGGTGGACTGGACTCAACGCTGGCACTTCTTGTCTGCGTAAAAACGGCCGATAAACTTGGCTACGACCGTAAACGGATACTGGGTGTTACCATGCCCGGATTCGGCACAACCAACCGCACATATACAAATGCGCTTAGTCTGATGAAATCGCTGGGTATTACCGTAATGGAAATTTCGGTTAAAGATGCATGTATTCAGCATTTTAAAGATATAGAACACGATATAAATGTGCATGACGTGACTTACGAAAACACGCAGGCCCGTGAAAGAACACAGATATTAATGGACCTTGCGAATAAACACAATGGTTTAGTTGTAGGCACAGGCGACTTATCTGAATTGGCGCTGGGTTGGGCAACTTATAACGGCGACCATATTTCGATGTATGGTGTGAACAGCGGTGTGCCAAAAACACTGGTTCGTTATCTTGTCGACTGGGCATCACACCAACTTGATGCTTTTTCTGAAATCATTCTACAGGATATACTTGACACGCCTGTAAGCCCGGAACTTTTGCCAGCCGACGAAAAAGGAGAAATTGCGCAAAAAACCGAAGACCTTGTAGGGCCGTATGAGCTGCACGATTTTTATTTATATTATTTCGTTCGCTTTGGATTTTCGCATGAAAAGATCTTATTTCTGGCACAACGTGCTTTCGAAGGATTATACGACAAAGAAACAATTGAAAAATGGATAAAGGTGTTTATGAAGCGATTCTTTCAGC
>JAYRXP010000217.1:0-5669 GCA_041917395.1 Paludibacter sp. | reverse complement strand
GACCGTTGTTACGACCATTTGGTTTCGTATGGAGAAGTAATTTCTACAACTATTGTATCTGTTTTTTTGCAGGAATCAGGTGTCGCAAACACCTGGCTTGATATGCGTAAGTTATTGGTGACGGATAGTAATTTTCGCGAAGCCAATGTGCGCATGGACGAATCCCGCATACGACTGAAAGGGGCGGCAAACTTTACAGAAGAACGCGTTTATATCGGACAGGGATTTATAGGTGCTAATATCAAGGGCGACCCAACTACGCTCGGACGCGAAGGTTCGGACTATACGGCAGCTGTAGTCGGAAATTTGCTGGATGCTGAAAGTGTCAGCATTTGGAAAGATGTTCCGGGTATATTAAATGCCGATCCGCGGATTTTTGAGAATACTGTGCATATTCCTGAACTAACCTACCTGGATGCGGTAGAGCTGGCTTATAGTGGTGCTCAAATCATTCACCCGAAAACAATTAAGCCGCTCGAAAATAAACAGATCCCGCTTTATGTGCGCCCATTTGGAAGTCCGACTGAAGCCGGGTCGGTGATTAAAGCTACAACTGAGAAGCCAATAGATGTACCTGTGCTCATTTTACGCAAGAATCTGGTGTTGGTAACTGTACGTCCGCGCGATTTTTCTTTTGTGCTCGAGGAAAGTCTTTCGAAAGCTTTTGCAGCGTTTAATAAGCATCGTCTCAAAATATCGCTTATACAAAGTTCGGCAATTAGTATTTCGGTGTGTGTGGATAATACACGCTACCTCAATGCAGCGCTGGATGAACTTGGAAATGATTTTAAAGTTTCGTATAACACCGATTTGGAATTACTCACAATACGTGGAACGAACGACAAAATTATTGAAGAAACAACTTCGGGACGAACCATCATGCTGTCGCAGCGAACCAGACGTATTGCCCGCTTTCTTATGACACAGGGTTGATTTATCTCAATAAAAAATGTAACTTTGCAGGTCTGTTTTCGCAATTAATAAAATATACAAAATAAATTATGGAAGAACAAGAAAATCAGTTAAATATCGAATTGTCGGCCGAAGTTGCCGAAGGTATTTATTCTAATCTGGCTATTATTTCGCATTCAACATCTGAGTTTGTGGTGGATTTCATCCGTATAATGCCCGGAACTCCAAAAGCAAACGTGAAATCGCGCATAATTCTTACGCCGGAACATGCTAAGCGCCTGATGTTTGCGTTGCAGGACAATATTTCGAAATATGAAGCTCAAAACGGAAAGATAAAAATAGCTGACAATCAGTTTATTCCACCAATGCCAATGGGATTTGGAGGAGGCGAAGCCTGAGATAATTTACAATTAATTTATTTACTATTTACAATTTAATGTTGAAAAGAAATATTCTGACGCTTTGCTTTTCGGTGGCGTTAATAGCTTTACAAGCGCAGGTTAAACCGGGAGAACGCTTGGTTTATGCCGGTTCGTACGAAATGAGTGGTTTGATGACAAACATTGCGCAACTCACTATGAAAACGGCCACCATGCAAACCTCAAAAAGCAGTTATTTGCATTTAAGTCTTGAAATAGCGACTTTCAATAAATGGGATAGCTATTTTAAAATCAGGGATTTGTATGAGTCTTTTGTGCAACCGGGCACACTGAAACCAGCACTATATAAAAGAAATATTTTTGAAGGAGGTTACTCCAAAACAGAAAAATATGCTTTTCAGACTGATGGAAGCACCGTAAAAAGCACCACCAAACGCGGCTCAAGACCCGAAACTCAGAATACGTTTAAAATTGGACCTTCGACAGTGGATGTTGTAACGCTGATTTATAAGTTGCGCTCCTCAAATCTGGCTGCAATGAAACCAGGACAGTCGGTTTCGTTTGTGCTTGTTTTTGATGAAAAGCAATATCCGGTTTCAGTTCGTTTGATTGGCAAAGAGACTATTCAGGCCGGAAACTTAGGTAAAAGGGAGTGTTATAAATTATCAATAATGGCCAATACCAATAAATTAAAGGGTAAGGATAAAAATCTGGTTTGGCTTACTGCTGATGCTAAAAAAGTTCCTGCGTTGATTAAATTCAGTATTCCGGTTGGTGTTGGACAATTAACACTTACATCGGCTACGGGAATCTAATCTGTTTTTATAACTTATAATTCTCAGATAATGAATCGGTTATTTGTCATACTTGCTATTGTTTTTGGTGTGTTTGGCCTTGCATTCACAATACTTCCATTGGGCACTCTTGCACTTATTCCCATTGTATTAGGAATAATATTTGCCTTTTTGTCGGTTTTGCGACAACGTGAAAAATTATTTCCTAAAATAATATTGTTGGCTGTATTTTTGAATTTGCTTACCGTAATTGGCAGAGAAGTCTTTGTGAAGGATGTTGTGGAAGCTGATCAGCAATTCGAAAACGTAAAACAGCAATCGGAACAGGAAGCTCAAAAGGATCTGGAAGACCTGGAGAATTTGCAATAATATTATCAGTATTGTTGCATAATTATTCTGTTAATATTCAGTTTGATTGACAGGATTTTAAAAAAGCCAAAAAGCTGAAAAAAAACAAATTCCAACTTGCACAGAACCTGAAAAAGCAGTACTTTTGCACAAATTTGGACAAAAAATATTTTATGCAAAAGTACAAGCCCTTTCATTTAGTTTTGGAAGATGGTACCGTTTTCGAAGGGAAATCCTTCGGTTATGAAAAAGCGGTTGCCGGAGAAGTAGTTTTTAACACGGCCATGGTCGGGTATCCCGAGAGCCTCACTGACCCATCCTACGCGGGGCAGTTATTGGCAGTAACGTTCCCGTTAGTTGGTAATTACGGAGTTCCGAACGATACCATTCAAAACGGACTTTCTACTTTTTATGAATCGGAAAAAATTCAGGCATCAGCTTTGATTATTTCCGATTTTTCTTTTGAATACAGTCACTGGAATGCCGGTAAAAGCCTCAGCGATTGGTTGAAAGAAAACGAAGTGCCGGGAATTTTTGGTATCGATACCCGCGAACTTACAAAACTTGTTCGCGAAAAGGGAACCATGAAGGGTAAACTTGTTTTTCCGGATGGCGACGATATCGAATTTATCAATCCGGATGATGAAAACCAGGTTGCAAAAGTAAGCTGCAAAGAAGTTATAACTTACGGAAACGGAAAGAAACGTGTACTTTTGGTGGATTGTGGAGTGAAACACAACATTATCCGCTGCTTGCTGAAACGCGATACAACTGTTATCCGCGTGCCATGGGATTACGATTATAATCACATTGAGTTTGATGGACTGTTTATCTCGAATGGTCCGGGCGACCCCGAATATGCTCTGGACACTGTACGCCACATTCAGGAAACCATGAAAACCGGAAAACCAATTTTCGGTATTTGTATGGGTAATCAGCTGCTTTCGGTAGCCGGTGGTGCAAAAACCTATAAACTGAAATACGGTCACCGCAGCCATAACCAGCCGGTACAACTTGTTGGCACGCAGCGCGCTTTTATTACTTCTCAAAATCATGGTTTTGCTGTTGATAACAAAACACTGAGTGCCGATTGGGAACCTTTGTTTGTAAATATGAACGATGGAACCAACGAAGGTATTCGTCATAAAACAATGCCCTGGTTCTCGGCTCAATTCCACCCCGAAGCTGCTTCTGGTCCAACTGATACCGAATTCCTTTTCGATGTGTTCCTGAAAACACTGGACGGTTTCAAAAAACCGGTTGTGGAAATGATTCAGGAAGAAATGGATGCTCGTTTGGTAACAAAACAGGAATATAAAGGTGCTGAAAAAGGTGAAATTAAAAAAGTATTGGTGCTTGGTTCCGGAGCTTTGAAAATTGGTGAGGCCGGTGAGTTTGACTATTCGGGATCACAAGCCCTGAAAGCCCTGAAAGAAGAAGGAATTGAAACAGTGCTTATCAATCCGAACATTGCTACGGTACAAACTTCGGAAGGTATTGCTGATAAGGTTTACTTCCTGCCGGTTACACCCGATTTTGTAGAACGTGTAATTGAAAAAGAACGTCCGGATGGTGTTTTCCTTTCGTTTGGCGGACAAACTGCATTAAACTGCGGTGTGGCACTTTACAAAGGAAAGGTTTTTGAAAAATACAACGTGCGTGTTCTCGGTACACCTGTTCAGTCGATTATCGACACCGAAGACCGTGAGATTTTCAATCAGAAACTTTCAGAAATTGATGTAAAATATATTAAGAGTGAGGCTGTAACAAATCTCGAAGATGCAACCCGTGCAGCCAACGAACTGGGTTATCCGGTAATTGTGCGTGCGGCTTATGCCCTGGGAGGTTTGGGTTCTGGATTCTGTGATAACGATGAAGAACTGAAAGTAATTGTTGATAAAGCATTCTCGTATTCGCCACAGGTATTGGTTGAGAAATCGCTGAAGGGCTGGAAAGAAATTGAATATGAAGTGGTTCGCGACCGTTACGATAACTGTATCACGGTTTGTAACATGGAAAACTTCGATCCGCTCGGCATTCATACCGGCGAAAGTATTGTTGTTGCTCCTTCGCAAACACTTACCAACAGCGAGTACCACAAACTTCGAGAACTGGCTATCCGCATTATCCGCCACATTGGTATTGTTGGTGAATGTAATGTTCAGTATGCGTTCGATACCGAATCGGAAGATTACCGCGTAATTGAAGTAAATGCCCGTTTGAGCCGTTCTTCGGCATTGGCTTCGAAAGCAACAGGTTACCCGCTGGCTTTTGTGGCAGCGAAACTTGGTTTGGGCTACGGACTGCCTGAACTGAAAAACTCGGTGACCAAAGATACTTCGGCATTCTTCGAACCAGCTCTCGAGTATATTGTATGTAAAATTCCACGTTGGGATTTGGGTAAATTCCAGGGAGTTAGTCGCCAGTTGGGTTCGAGTATGAAATCTGTTGGTGAAATTATGTCTATCGGACGTACTTTTGAGGAAGCCATTCAGAAAGGTATTCGTATGATTGGACTCGGCATGCACGGATTTGTGGCAAACAAGGAATTGTATGTCGAAGATATTGAAAAAGCGCTGAACGAACCAACCGACCGTCGTATTTTCTACTTAGCTCAGGCGCTCGAAAGTGGTTATACGGTTGATCAATTGCACGAATTAACAAAAATCGATCGCTGGTTCCTGCATAAACTGGCACGCATAAAGCAACTCGAAAAAGAATTGTCTGCTGCAAATGCACTAACAGAAGTTTCTGACGAATTACTGAAAGAAGTTAAAGTAGCCGGTTTCTCCGATTTCCAGATTACACGTTTGGTAACCAAATGCAGTGCAAACGATATTGACGAGAATATAAAACTGACGCGTGCTTACCGTAAAAGCCGTGGAATTGTTCCTGTAGTAAAACAAATTGATACGCTGGCAGCCGAATATCCGGCGCAAACCAATTATCTGTACCTGACCTACAGTGGTGTAGCCGGCGATATGAAATATCTGGGCGACCATCGTTCGGTAGTGGTTCTCGGCTCGGGAGCTTATCGTATTGGTTCGTCGGTTGAGTTCGACTGGTGCGGTGTAAATGCATTGATGACCATTCGTAAAGAAGGCTTACGCTCGGTGATGATTAATTACAATCCCGAAACCGTTTCGACCGACTACGATATGTGCGACCGTCTGTATTTCGACGAGTTAAGTTTTGAGCGTGTGATGGATATTATGGAGCTGGAAAATCCGATGGG
>JAYRXP010000216.1:0-2416 GCA_041917395.1 Paludibacter sp. | reverse complement strand
TGTTAAGTCGTCAACAGGCAGGTCGAAAGTAATAGTTGCTCCATCGTTGCCTAATCCGGTAAAGGTGAGTGGTTATTATGTGTTGGGAACCTGGGACAATCAGGGAAAACCGAGATATCTGTGGCAGACTGATGACGTTATTTCAAACGAATTATTAGCTGACATTAACGCTTCTCTCCCCGAACGTGTTAAATTACCGGTTTCACATCCCGATTATTTAACTTCAGCAGATGAAGGAAATATCGTTTTAATCGAAGATGCTGAAGTTTGGGTTACCTTTGTTCATGAGGGAGCCGGTTATGTAAATACACTTGGTTATTACACGCATCCAAACGATAATCCTCCGACTGTAGCCAATAAAATTTCGGATGCGACAATTGTTTTCCCAAATGTATCGTACAAAGGATCGGGTGGAAGTTTAGCATCCGGAAATAAAGTTCAGTTACTTTATCTGAATCCGGCTACAAACAAATATACAACCGTATTTCCGGCAGGAACCACTATTGCCTGGTTTTTCATAGCTAATGGGTTTAACGGGAATAATTCAATTGGTTCAGGATATGGCACTTATTACTCAGATAAAAGATTTAATCCTGAAAAATCGGATACTAATCGTAAACACAATGTAATTCTGAAAGATAATGCACGTAAATTGCTTTTGATTGGATTTGAGGATATTAACCGCGAAAATGGTTCAGACGAAGATTTCAACGATGGTGTATTTTATTCTACCGTTACTCCTTTTACAGCTGTCAGATCTGAGAATATCAAGCCAATCGACACGCCGAAAGACGCCGATGGGGATGGAATTGGTGACACGATGGACGAATACCCCAACGATAAAGACAGGGCATTTAATAATTATTATCCTGCTAAAAATCAGGTTGGAACAATTGCATACGAAGATTTGTGGCCAAACAAAGGCGACTACGATTTTAACGATTTGGTAGTTGATTATAATTTTAATCAGGTTTCGAATGCGGCCAATAAGGTGGTTGAAGTAAATGCAGCCTTAACCGTGAGAGCAATTGGTGCTTCTTTGCGCAATTCGTTCCTAATTCAGTTCAACACCACTGCCGAAAATGTAAAATCGGTTACAGGTCAGAATCTGACCAAAGATATTTTTAGTTTGAACACAAACGGAACCGAAAAGAACCAGTCAAAAGCCGTAATTCCGGTTTTCGACGATCCGTTTAAGGTTCTTGATTATACAGGCTCTATTGTAAATACAGTGGTTGGTGGTGCTTATGCCACGCCTAAAACGGTTAATCTCAAAGTTATATTCAACACGCCGGTTCCGTTAGCCGATTTTGGCACAGCGCCTTACAATCCGTTTATCGTAATAAATGGCGAACGTGGAAAAGAGGTACACCTGCCGGGCAGTGCACCTACCGATTTGGTTGATCAGTCATTGTTCGGAACTCAGGACGACAATACCGATTTGGCTGCTAAAAAGTATTACATGTCGGACAAATATCTCCCCTGGGCTATTAATATCCCTGTTCAGTTTGCATATCCTGCCGAAAAACAGGACATAACAAAGGCTTTCCTTATGTTTAATACCTGGGCAAACAGCCGTGGATACAATTATATGGACTGGTATCTGGATAAACCGGGATACAGAGATGCAAGTAAATTGTATGTAAAAAAATAATATTGCAGAGGCGGGGCGTGCCCCGTCTCTATAATAATATTGACCGTTTAATAAATCCGAATATTATGAAACGAGCAATAAAACAGGGATTTAAATTGTAAAAACCATGTTCATAGCGCGTTCCGTACAAGATAAATAATTAAAAAATAAAATTTGAAAGTATGAAAAAGAAAATTTTAATTGTAGATGACAAAACAGAATTCAGACGTCTTACAAAAACTATTTTGTCAACAAATTATCAGGTCGAAAGTGCTGAAAATGGTGTCGAAGCATTATCTTTGCTTCAGAATGGTTACATGCCGGATTTAATTGTAAGCGATTTAATGATGCCGGTACTCGGAGGTAAAGATCTTGTTGACCAACTCAAAGCGTCAGGGGCGTTCTGTAACATTCCAATTATTATTCTTTCGAGTATTGATAAAAGCGACGAAAAAATCAAACTCATTAAAATGGGTGCCGACGATTACCTCGAAAAACCATACAACCCGACTGAATTGTTGGTTCGTATCGAAAAGCTGTTAAGAAATAAATAATTTCTTATTTTTGTAATCAGCTTTTGTTTTATTATTTCATATAAATTCGTCAACCTGTAATTGTTAATTTTATGAAGCATCACATTGCCTATCTCGGGAAAAATACTGACTTTGCAAATACTCTGTTAACGGAACAAACTCAGGTTTCCGTTCTTCGTCATCCTAATGAACTTTTGAAAGACTTCAATAGTGTCGACCTTGTTATTTATGAAGAAAATGAGGTGAATAC
>JAYRXP010000215.1:0-4070 GCA_041917395.1 Paludibacter sp. | reverse complement strand
TAATTCAGAAAAGTCAATGGAGCAAACCATACTCGAAACTGCCGAACGCATGTTTCTGGAGAAAGGTTTTGCCGTTGTATCTACCACGCAAATTGCCCGGGAAGTAGGTTGCAATCAAGCACTTATACATTATTATTTCCGAACAAAAGACAATTTGTTCAATACAATTTTTGAGCAAAAGTTCAATTCATTCTTTCATTCGATTTTTGAAGTCAGCAACACAAAAAATCTGGATTTTGCGCAAAAACTGACTTATATTATTGAATCACATTTCGATATTTTGCAAAAAAATCCACGCATTCCAACTCTGGTTATCAATGAGTTGTCCCGTCGTCCGGAGCAAATTACCATACTGCGGAATAAACTGCGCATCATGCCCGAACAACTGTTGGCAGAACTGAACACCGAACTCGAAAGCGAAATTAAAAATGGAAATATTCGCAACATAACGATTATGGATTTAATTTTCAGCATTATGTCACTCAACATTTCGCTTTTTTTACTTATGCCGGTTGTAGAAACAGTGCTCGAAATGGACGAATCGCAAAAACAATTTATGATTGCAATGCGCAAAAAGCAAATTGTTGATTTTGTACTGAATAGTATTTTGACTAAAAATAAAAACTAATAAAATCCCTGTAATTATGCAGAAAAACTTTTTAATAAAAGCAGCTATTCTAAGTTCAGTTTTTTTAGTTGGCAACTTATGGAGCACTCATGCTCAAATAATTACAATCGAAAACTGTCAGCAAAAAGCACGCGAAAATTACCCGCTTACTAAACAGTATGGCCTGATCGAAAAAACATCCGAATACAACATTGCCAATGCCAACAAAGCGTGGTTGCCACAGTTGAATTTTAATGGTAAATTTACGTATCAATCCGAGGCAATTAAGATTACTTTGCCACCTCCTATCAATCGTACTTTGGAGCAATCCAAAGAACAATACGGTGTAACGCTGGATGCCAGTCAAACCTTGTGGGATGGTGGTGTGGTAAAGTCACAAAAAAGCATGCTGAAAGCTCAGGCCGAAGCCGAAAAACAGAAATTGGAAGTTGACCTGTACGCCCTGAAAGAACGCGTAAACCAGCTTTACTTTGGCATTTTGTTACTCAACGAGCAGTTAGAGCAACTGACACTGGTGAAAAAAGATTTGCAAACCAACTACGACCGTATATCAGCACTGAAACTAAACGGCGTTGCCGGACAATACGATGTAGATGCTGTAAAAGTGGAACAACTGAATGTTTTGCAAAAAGAAAACGACTTAAAAGCCACCCGAAAATCATTTATCGAAATGCTGGCTGCTTTTACAGGATTGACTCTCAGCGAAAACAATGATTTTGTAAAACCTGTCGTTGCAACAACTGACGTAAACACGGAGAATAAGCGTCCTGAGCTACTTATGTTCACATCGCAAAGCAACGCCCTGAACAGTCAGCGCGACATGATAAAAGCAGGCAATCTGCCCAAATTAGGATTATTTATTCAGGGCGGGTACGGCAAACCCGGTTTAAACATGCTTTCGAACGAATTGTCGCCTTATTACATTGGCGGACTGCGGCTTTCGTGGAACCTGAGTGGTTATTATACACAAAAAAACAATCTGGAAAAAATTTCACTTAGTCAGAAATCGCTTGACATACAAAAGGAAACATTTCTATTCAACAACAATCTGCAAAACAAACAACGATTGAATGAGATTGAAAAACTTAAATCGACAATCAAAAATGATGATGAAATAATTTCGCTCCGGACAGGAATTAAAAATGCCACTACGGCCAGGCTTGAAAACGGAACAGCGACTGTAGCCGACCTTCTACGCGATGTAAATGCCGAAAGTATGGCACGACAAACACGTGCACTTCACGAAATTCAGTTATACATGGCTGTATATCAGCTTAAAAACAATACAAACAATTGATAATTTTTCATATACAATTTAATTCAGAATATCATGAATACAACATCAAAATTATTAAAAGCACTTTTTAGCATAATCATTCTGTCGACCTTTGCTTCGTGTGGAAAATCGGAAAGCGATTATGATGCAGCCGGAACTTTCGAAGCTACCGAAGTGGTTGTTTCGTCGGAAGTAATGGGGAAAATCGTAAATTTTGACATCACTGAGGGGCAGGTAGTTACCGAAAATCAAATAATCGGGGCTATCGACAGCGTTCAGCTTTATCTGAAAAAACAGCAACTGTTAGCGGGTAGAAAAGCATTGACAAACCGGAAACCGGATATAAAGAAACAATTAGCAGCCGTTGAGCAGCAGATTGAAACAGCCAAAACAGAAAAAAAACGTATTCAGAACCTGCTGCAGGCCAATGCTATAAATCAAAAACAACTGGATGATGTGAACGCTCAGATTGCTGTGCTTGAAAAACAACAAACAGCTCTGAAATCGAACCTGGAATCGACAAGCAACAGCCTCTCCGACGAAGAAACAGCCATGCAATTACAGATACAACAGATAGAAGATCAGTTGCTTAAATGCAAAATCACATCACCGATTGCAGGTACTATACTTACCAAATATGCCGAAAAAGGCGAATTAGCCTCACCCGGAAAAGCGTTATTTAAAGTTGCTGACATACAAAATATTACGCTTCGGGCTTACATTACAAACGACCAACTGTCGAAACTGAAAATTGGCCAGAAAGTTAAAGTGTATTCCGATTCGGGCGAAAGCGACAGCAAAGAGTACGAAGGCACCGTAAGCTGGATTTCGGCAAAAGCTGAATTTACACCAAAAACCATCCAAACCCGCGACGAACGCGCCAATCTGGTTTATGCTGTAAAAATCATGGTAAAAAACGATGGCCTTTTAAAAATTGGTATGTATGGAAACGTTTCTTTAATTAAAAATTAAGACTACGCATTTTCTGATTTCGTATTTTTAGAATCCTAATTTCGCAAAAATGGTAATATGCACTGATTTACATAAAAGCTACGGCAATACACAAGCACTAAAAGGTATCAGTTTCGAAGTGGACCGGGGTGAAATATTTGGCATCATCGGACCGGATGGAGCCGGAAAAACCACGCTTTTTCGTATTCTTACCACACTGATACTTGCCAACAAAGGTCAGGCCATGGTGAATGATTTCGACGTAGTTAAAGATTATCGTGAAATACGAAAATGTGTGGGCTATATGCCGGGACGTTTTTCGTTGTATCAGGATTTAACGGTGGAGGAAAATCTGAATTTCTTTGCAACCGTTTTCAACACAACGGTGGAGGAAAATTACGAGCTAATAAAAGACATTTATCAACAGATTGAACCTTTTAAAAAACGCAGAGCCGGAAAATTATCAGGGGGAATGAAACAAAAATTAGCCCTCAGCTGTGCGCTGATACACAAACCAACTGTTTTGTTTCTCGACGAACCAACCACGGGAGTCGATGCCGTATCGCGTAAAGAGTTTTGGGAAATGCTTCGCAAACTTAAAAAGCAGGGAATAACCATTTTGGTTTCAACCCCTTACATGGACGAAGCAAGTTTGTGCGACCGGATTGCGCTTATACAAAATGGTCATTTTCTGAAAATTGACAGCCCTCAAAACATTGTAAATCAATATAAAAACAAACTATGGGCCGTACGAAGTGAAAATATGTCGAAACTACTAAGTGACCTTCGCAAGGTTGATTTGTATAAAAACAGTTTTACTTTTGGAGATTCGCACCATGTTTCGGTAGATAATAAGAAATCAGAAACTAAGGAATTAGAAAAATATCTCGTAGAATGTGGACATACGGGTATTGAAATAACAGAAATTAAACCTACCATCGAAGATTGTTTTATGGAGATGAGTATTGACACACCGACCGTTTAGTTAACAAAAGAGATTATGGATAAAGTAATAACAGCAAACAACTTAACCAAACAATTCGGACATTTCACAGCGGTCGATCATATTTCGTTTGAAGTGGAGCGTGGTGAAATTTTCGGATTTTTGGGAGCCAACGGCGCCGGAAAAACCACTGCCATGCGCATGTTGTGCGGTTTGAGTAAGCCCACTTCGGGCATTGGTAAGGTTGCGGGTTTTGACATACACTCCCAATC
>JAYRXP010000214.1:0-3141 GCA_041917395.1 Paludibacter sp. | reverse complement strand
GGTTCGTCGGGCGGCAAAGATGTAAATGGTTTTGCACCAAACTTATTTTGCGTCATGGTCCTGAACTCCAGTTCGTCGAACAATGCTTTTAACTCCGCTTCATTTACAGGCTCTGTTTCAAGAGCTTTTTCATTAAATTCAACCGGCACATCGATTTTAATGGTAGCCAAAAAGCGCGAAAATAAGATTTGTTCTTTGTTATTTTCAACCTTATCTTTCAAGGCTCCTTTTAGTTCAGCCGTTCGGGTGAGCAGAGTGTCAATGCTACCAAACTCTTTGAGGAGTTTCACAGCGGTTTTCTCCCCCACACCGGGACAGCCGGGAATATTATCCGACGAGTCGCCCATAAGCCCCAGTAAATCAATCACCTGTTCGTGACTGTCCAAATCGTATTTTTCCTTTACCTCATCGGGCCCCATCACTTCGAAACCACCTGTATGTTTGGGCCGGTACATAAATATATGGTCGGAAACCAACTGTCCGTAGTCCTTATCGGGCGTGAGCATATACACATCAAATCCCTCTTTTTCAGCCATTTTCGAAACTGTACCAATCACATCGTCGGCCTCGAAACCAGCCACTTCGAGAATGGGGATGTTATAAGCCCTGATAATTTTCTTGATATAGGGAACTGCTAATTTTATATCTTCAGGGGTGGCTTCGCGTTGCGCTTTGTATTGCTCGTAGGCCTCGTGGCGGAATGTTGGTCCGCTGGGATCAAAAGCAACGGCTATGTGTGTGGGTTTTTCACGCTTCAGCACATCTTCGAGTGTGTTTACAAAACCATAAATTGCCGACGTATTCAGCCCTTTGGAATTAATTCGCGGAGCACGTATAAATGCATAATAAGCGCGGTAAATGATGGCGTATGCATCTATTAAAAATAATTTTTTGTCCATGTTTATCGTTGTTTTGGAGCTTTTGCACCGGTATCTGAGTTTTAATTTCCAGCGTATTAATGTGACTCAGCTCCTTTTTTGCGTTTAAAATAATTGTTGAAACTAAAAAATGTAATAATGCTTATAAGCCATAGAACAGCAAAAACCACTATACTGTTTTGCTCTGTAAAAAAAGTTATAAGCCAGAATAAGAAAGTACCCAGTGTAACAAAAACAAAAGTAGTAAGATTAAGATAGGCAATCAAATCGCCCAGTTTGCGTCCCGATTTTGAGCGCTGGATAATTGCCAGGCAGGGAACCTGAAAAAAACCTCCCGAAAAAGCAACACCAAAGACACAAACTCCGTAAAAGAAAAAATTGAGGTCGAACATGGTCAGAATGCCCAAGAACAGAATCATTCCAGCTATTCCGGGCAACAACAGATTTTGTCCGGTTGTGTTTCCTGCCACCTTCGCAGCTGCAAAACACCCCGTGGCAATGGCAATAGCTGCAACGGCCATGATAATTCCGGTTTCAGTGTTTGTGGCATCGAAATAACGGGTGGAGTGAATCACAAGGTTCATTTGCAACATACCACCAATCAGCCAAAAAACCGACGAGCCAATAACAGATGCATTCACACCTTTGTAGTGCCTGGCAACGTTGTACGACTGAACCAGAAAAACCAGCGGATTATTGCTTTGTGTTGTGTTTTCGGCTGGTAATTCCTGTACTCTTATTGTGGCAGTACTTATATAGCCGAGTGTTGCTGTAACCATAAATACAATAATCAGTACCCAAACATCCGAAAAGTCAGAAAGAACCGACGCTACCACACTTCCCGCCAGAATTCCCAAAAACGACATGGTTTCGAATATCCCACTGCCAAATGCCACTTTTTTCTCGCCACCAATATCGCGTATCAGGCTGTATTTGGCTGGCGAATACATGGAGCTCTGTATACCCATTAAAAGCACGGTGAACACTGCCAGATACACATTTTCAACAATAAAAGCAAACGATGCCAGGAGCATTATCGGCAATTCCACAAGTTTGAAAAAGCGGAAAATGCGTAATTTTGAAATGCTTACTGTGAGATTTCCGGCGTAGGGCGAAAAGATAAGATAAGGGAGAATTAAGGCTGCCGAAACTGCCGAAATCAACTGTGACTGGTTGAGCCATTCGGGAAATTTCCAGGTCAACGTAAAAAATATAATACTGTTTTTCAACAAATTATCATTGAATACACCTAAAAAATTACTTGTAAATAAAGCGCTCCAGTTAATTGCAGTACGATTCGGCATTGAATTTGTTGATTTGTTTCGAAACAAAAATACGTTTTTTTTTGCTTCCCGCAAAACTAATCTATCGTATAGAATGTTTTAAGTTAAAACCAAATAAAACACAACGAATTCAGGCTGAAAAATGCCGTTTTAATAAATATATGTTAATTTTTAGCGTTAAACTTGTTAATGTTAAGTTTTAGGTATATTTTTGCGTAGAGTATGAAACGAACAACGATTACGATATTGATCATTTCGATGATAGTTACATTTGTGGCTCTGATAATACTTCAGGTCCGTTATGTAAGTATCAATGCCGATATGATTGAAAAACAGTTTAACGAGAGCGTTGAACGGAGTCTGTTTCAGACCGCAATACTGGTGGAAGAAAATGAAGCACTGGCCTATTTGGGTGAAGTACTGGAGGGTGAAACTGTAAAACCTAAAAAAACGGATTTGCTTAAACTAAATCACAATGATTTAGGCAGCAATATCGATAGCGTTTCCAGACACCTTAAGATCACCAATTTAGATAAAAACAAACCTCGAATCAGACTCAGTACGCGTCATGGAAATGCAACCATCGAAGAAACTTCGAGGTTCTTACAGGAGAAATTCCGTCAGAATTTTTCCCGTTCAAAGACAATCCTCGATCAGGCTGTTTTTCGCTGGCTTAAAGAGTCGGAAAGCAAAGAAATTAGTGAACGGGTAAATTTTGAGGAGCTGGATAACATTATTGAAAAAGTACTTTTAAATAATGGCGTAGATTTGCCTTTTTACTATTCGGTAGTCGACAAACAGGGCAATATTATTTATAAGTGCAATAAGGAAATACACGATCACATCAATAATAACAATGTATATTCGCAAAAATTATTTCCATCTGAAGATTCGGGCAGGACAGCGTTTTTGCAGGTTACATTTCCGACCAAGCAGAATTTTATTATAAAATCGCTGAATCTGCTGCTGCCGTCGGTATT
>JAYRXP010000213.1:0-1574 GCA_041917395.1 Paludibacter sp. | reverse complement strand
ATCGGATGGTACAGCGGCCGGCACCGTTGTGGTGGGCACCATGAGTGGTTCAATGGTAAGTGGATTTCAGGAATTTAATGGCGAACTATATTTTCGGTGCAAAAAAGGTTCATCGTCCTACAATGATTATATTGCAAAATTAGCTGGTTCGAAGATCGACAGCCTTACCCGTACAACCAGTGGATTTTTCAATTATTCGGTTGATATTGTGCAGCCTATCGGGAATGACTTTCTATATATGGGCGACTATTATAACCACGCCATTTACAGATACAACAACGGAGCTAACACTTTAGCAAACACTCAATTTACAAGCACTTATGACAATTTGCTGAGCACGCCAATCGGAACTTTTGCCATTGGTACAAACTCAACTTATGGCTACGAACTATGGAAATGGAGTGAAACAGCCTCTGACATCAACGAATTAAACGAGAATAGTGATGTGAAAATATTTCCAAATCCTGTCAGGAATATTATGAATATTGAATTGAGTAGTGATGCTAATATGAAGATATTGAACAGTGTGGGAGCAACAGTTTTTACCCGAAAACTAAACTCCGGCAACAACAGTATTGATGTAAGTTACTTAACAAATGGCGTTTATTATTTAACCGACAACAAAGGCTGCGTATTGAAGTTTATTAAAAATTAATTTTATCTTTGCGTTAGATTTCGGATAACAGAAATGTATAAGAAAATCCTGAATGCTAACAAAAAATGAATTTAACCGCATATAAAATTAAAGCGTTACTAAGTAAGCCGCTCCCCGGATTGCAATCGCACCTCAAAATGGCTCCTCCAACCCGTAAAGCCGAGTTGGAGGCAGCCATAGAAGCTATGCCTTTTGCTAAAAAAAGCGCGGTAATGATATTACTTTTTCACGAGAACGAAAAACTCAAAGTTGTCTTTATCCGTCGTAGTTTTTACGTGGGTATTCACGCCGGCCAAATGGCATTTCCGGGAGGCAGGTTTGAAGAATCGGACAAAACGGTGGAGGAAACTGCTTTTCGCGAAATAGAAGAAGAAATAGGCATCACGCGCAATAAAATTGAATTACTGGGACGAATTTCAGACATTTACGTACCGCCAAGTAACTTCCTGATCAGCGTTTTTGTAGGTTATTTAGCCGCTAAACCGGTGTACAAACCAGACGAACGCGAAGTGGCCGAAATTATCGAAGTAGATTTCGACGAATTTTTGAAACCCGAAAACAAAACTGTGAAATCATTCCACGTTCCATCCGCAAATCATTCTGTTACAGCGCCTTGCTATCAAACACCCCAATGCGATATTTGGGGTGCCAGTGCCATGGTAATGAGCGAATTGGTGGATATTTTGAGTACTTACAAATAAATCGTACTTTTGCATTCGTAAAACAGAATCAAAATCCGATGCAATTATGTCCTTGTTATCAAAAGTAAAATTTAATTATTGGTCACTTCTACCCGTTCTTTTTGGTACAATTCTGATTTTATTACTCCTAAATAATAGTCTACAGTTCGATTTTTTCAGCTTTAAACTTCATCATAAGGCAGTTCATAATATCGCAACTTACTTATTGATATTGTCTT
>JAYRXP010000212.1:0-2312 GCA_041917395.1 Paludibacter sp. | reverse complement strand
TCAACTGGCAAAATCCAAAGGTATCAACGAAAAAATGACCGTAAAAGAGGCTGTTAAGCTGATTGTTTAACCGCAATCAGCAGCAGTCCGAATCAACAGGCTGTTCGTTCAAAACATAATCACCGCTTTCATTGTTTATGCAGTTGTAACTCATACAAACTTAAATTAATGAAACGAATTCTTATCGTAGCCGCAATAAGCGGTGCACTGGCAGTAATGCTTGGAGCTTTTGGTGCACACGGATTGAAACAGCTTATATCCCCCGACATGCTGGAGGTTTTTAAAACCGGTGTTCAGTATCAGTTTTATCACACGTTTGCTTTGCTTACAGTAGGTGTTTTGATGCACTGGCACAAAACGAAAGCTTTGAAATGGTCGGCATACCTGTTTATAACGGGCATTATTCTGTTTTCAGGCTCGTTATATCTCTTGGCGGTTACAGGCATTAAACCACTGGGCGCAGTTACTCCTTTTGGTGGTGTGGCTTTTATTGCGGGTTGGATTGTACTGGCGTTCCATTTCCGAAAAAAATAAGCGGTTATTTTTACCCTTTCTATCTATCTTTTATAGTACACGGAGAACTTGTTTTCAAACGTTTGCACTTAATTGCGTAAAACCAACGCCATCTGAGATTCCTTTTTTAGCTTAAAAAAATGTATTTTTGCATGGTAATTTTAAACAACTCTTTTACTGAACTTTATGAAAAAACTCTTTTCACTCGTTTTGGTGCTTTTCGCACTCTGCACAGCTAAAGCCGCGACATTGCAATCGCCGGATAAAAACTTCACGCTGAATTTTATGCTCACCGACAAAGGCGAGCCCGTTTATTCATTGTCCTATAAAAATATCGAGACAATTAAACCATCAAAACTTGGGTTCCAACTAAAAAAAACAACTTCGCTGCTCGATGGATTCAGCCTAAAAGCAAGCTCAACTTCCACTTTCGACGAAACCTGGAAACCTGTGTGGGGAGAAGTAAAAGAAATCAGAAATAATTATAACGAATTGTTGGTGGAACTTTTTCAGGCAGAAACCAACCGTATCCTAAAAATCCGTTTCAGGCTTTTTAACGACGGGCTTGGTTTTCGTTACGAGTTTGACAAACAACCAAACTTAGGTTATTTTCAGATTACCGAAGAATGTACCGGTTTTTCGCTTACCGGCAATCACAAAGCATTCTGGATTCCGGGCGACTACGACACCAACGAATATCCCTATACCACAACACGCTTAGCCGATGTGGACGCTTCGAAAGTCGATGGCACAGGCATTGGTACACATGGCTATTTTGCCAAAAATGCGGTTCAGTCGCCGCTTATGCTTAAAGCCGATAACGGTCTTTACATAAGCATTTTCGAAGCAGCACTGGTAGATTATCCGGCCATGCAGCTACTTATCGATCAGAAAAATTTCGTACTCACGTCGAGTCTCGTTCCCGATGCCACAGGTACAAAAGCATACATGCAAACACCACAAAACACACCCTGGCGCACCGTAATTGTAAGCGACAAGGCAACCGACATTCTGGCTTCCAAAACAATTCTGAATCTGAATGAACCCTGCAAAATTACCAATACCGACTTTATTAAGCCACAAAAATTTATTGGTATCTGGTGGGGAATGCACGTTCCGAATACCATGTCGTGGGATTATGCACATGCTCCGAACATCAAATTGAAAGATACCGACTGGAATTCACTGACGCCGCTACCTCAACACGGAGCAACGAATAAAAACGTGCGTCGGTATATTGACTTTGCAGCCGAGCACGGTTTCAAAGGTATTTTGGTAGAAGGTTGGAACGTCGGTTGGGAAGACTGGGCCGGCAACTGGAAAGAAGAAGTTTTCGATTTTGTAACACCTTATCCCGACTTTGACATTAAAGCACTGAATGAATATGCTCAAAGCAAAGGCGTGAAACTGATTATGCATCACGAAACATCTGCATCGGTTACCAACTACGAGCGCCGGATTGATAAAGCCATAGAACTGATGAAAAAATACGGATATGATGCCGTAAAAACCGGATATGTAGGCTGGATTATTCCGCGCGGTGAACATCACGACGGACAATGGATGGTAAATCACTACATACGTGTAGCTGAAAAAATGGCTGAAAACGGAATTATGCTCGATGCACATGAACCCGTGCGACCAACAGGATTACATCGTACCTATCCTAACTGGATGGCTTGCGAAGCTGCCCGTGGTAATGAATTTAACGCGTGGAGTGCAGGCAATCCACCCGAACATGAAACTATTTTGCCATTTACAAGGCTTATGGGAGGTCCAATGGACTACACTCCGGGAAT
>JAYRXP010000211.1:0-1755 GCA_041917395.1 Paludibacter sp. | reverse complement strand
TCAACTTTACTTTTTACGTTTTTCAAAAGCGCCTCACTACGTACAATTGAGTACAGAAGGTCGTTTGAAGCGTCCTTCTCTTGTTATTTTATATCAACATTATTTAGCTTTTTTCGGATGAAAATCAGAAGTTTGGTTTTAGTTTTCGGATTATTGATAGGTTTCGGGCTCGAAGCTGAGAACATCCACGTTTTTACTTTTCAGAATGCATCAGCAAGGGTGCAGTTTGGAGTAAACAGTTTGTGTAATTCCTTGTCTGAGGCCGGATACAGGGTTGATAATAAAAAATCAAAAGTCCGTTCGAAAACGGAAAAAACCATTCTTGTTTTTGAAAAAGAGAATGCAAAAGCATTAAAATCAATCAGCAAATCAGGATTTAAGCTCCCGGCCGAACTAAAAAAAGAGGGATTTCACATACAAACAAAGGGCAACGTTACAATTATTTGTGGTGCTGATGGCAACGGAGTCATTTATGGTTGCCGGGAAATAATTGACCGCCTGAAAGACAGCAAAAAACTTGATTTACCTGTTTCACTCACCGATACTCCTGAGATGGTAATGCGCGGTACTTGTATTGGCGTGCAGAAACCATTTGACCTTCCCGGACGCACGGTGTACGAATACCCTTATACACCCGAAAACTTTCCCTGGTTTTACGATAAAGCACAATGGATTAAATACCTGGATATGCTGGTGGCTAACCGCATGAATTCATTGTATTTATGGAACGGCCACCCGTTTGCTTCACTGGTAAAACTCAAAGATTATCCATTTGCTGTGGAAGTGGATGATGCTACTTTTAAAATGAACGAAGAAATGTATTCGTTTCTGACTCACGAAGCCGACAAACGTGGTATTTTTGTGATTCAGATGTTCTACAACATCATTGTATCCAAGCCTTTTGCTGAACATTATGGCATTTTGACGCAGGATCGTAACCGACCAATTACGCCACTTATCAGCGATTATACGCGTAAAAGCATTGCCGCATTTGTAGAAAAATACCCAAATATCGGGTTTCTCATCACATTGGGAGAAGCCATGGACACTTACGAAGACGACGTAAAATGGTTTACTGAAACTATTTTGCCCGGCGTAAAAGATGGGCTCAAAGCACTGGGACGCACCGACGAGCCTCCAATTATCCTTCGCGGACACGATACCAATGCGAAAATGGATATCGAGGCTGCCCGTACAATTTATAAAAATTTGTACACCATGAACAAATACAACGGTGAAAGTCTGACTACTTATCAACCGCGCGGGCCATGGACGCAAACCCATCAGGATTTAAGTAAGTTAGTTGATGTTCATATCGATAATGTTCATATTTTGGCCAATCTGGAACCCTGGCGCTGGAGTTCGCCTGATTTTGTGCAGAAAACGATAAATGCGATGCACAATATCCATGGTGCCAACGGACTTCACCTCTACCCTCAGGCTTCGTTCTGGGATTATCCGTACACCGCCGACAAACTGGCTGATGGCAGCCGATTGAAACAAGTTGATCGTGACTGGATGTGGTATAAAACCTGGGCGCGCTATGCATGGAACTGTCACCGCGACCGCAACGAAGAAATAAGCTACTGGAATAATCAGTTGGGAAATTATTATGGAATTTCGGATGCCGATGCACGACGAATTCAACGTGCATACGACGAGAGTGGCGAAATCGCACCCAAACTTTTGCGTCGCTTTGGAATTACCGAAGGCAACCGCCAAACGCTGTTGTTGGGTATGTTTATGAGCCAGTTG
>JAYRXP010000210.1:0-5127 GCA_041917395.1 Paludibacter sp. | reverse complement strand
GAAACGTACGATCAGTTTATTTGTCAGACTACCAGTTTTTTCAATTTCCTTCGTATCAAAATTATAGGCATATTCACCCCAGACCTCACTGTCGATATAACTTACGCGCATTTGTTTGTCAAAATTACTAAACGCACCAATACGTGCATTTTTAACATCCGAACTTAATTTTTGCATTGGAGCACTAACCGTATTAGAACCGGTCATTTGCAACATATTCATGATAGTCGTCATAGCTTTCGTATCCTGAATGTCCTCCATTGCAGCTACGAAGTCCAGTCCGTTTTGTTCAATACTGGCTTTTTGTTCTTCAACAGTCAGTTTCGAAAACTTTAGTTCCTTGTCTAAATCCAACTCATCAGATTTACACGCATTCATTGTTAAGAGTATGGTTGCTCCAAACAATACAAATAATACATTTTTTTTCATTTTCTTTTTTGTTTAAAATGTTAAATAGTTAATTTAAATATTCGCCTACTCGTAAAGCTTTTCGGCTATCGCTCCCTCCCGTTTCCAATTTTATAACTTAATTCGACCTTCTCAGACAAATAAAGCCCGGGAAAATAAAAACAGGAAAGTGCAAATATACACACTTTTAAAGAAATTGACAAAAAAACAGTAAAATTTTATTTAATTTCACAGAAAAGCGTAAAATTGATGTTTTCTTACACACAAAATAAAACAGTCAGTTTGTGAATCAGATGCTTCAAGCACTTGTAGCAATACATTTCCTTCTAAAAGAACAAAAAAAGCAATCATCATATTCCCAGTTTTGCCCGCAATATCTTATAGCCAGCCTGACTGGCTTTTATCTGATGGCCGTTTTTGAGAGTGAGTTGTTGATTTTGTTTATCGTACAATTCGACACGGGCAATAGACTGAACATTAACAATGTATGAACGATGCACCCGCACAAATTGCGATGGAGGTAAACTTTCTTCAAGCGACTTCATGGTTTGCTCTTTCAGATATTTACCTGTTGACGTAAAAATATGAACATAATCGCCATCGGACTGAACGTATAGTATTTCCGGCACCTGTACAACGTGAATTTTCGAGCCTGACTTTACAGCTATTCGCTCTATTGTTTCACTTTCAGGTTTTACAAACTGTTCCTCACCAATTATGGTATCAACTTGTTCTTCAACAGGAATTTCGTTGCTTTTTATTTCGCAAACTTTTAAACTAAAGTGCTGTAAAAGGACAAAGATAACCAGTAAGGATATGAGTATCCGAACCGGAATAAAATTCTGCAAACCAGCAACTGCTTCGAAGGGAATATAATAATAAACGGCTATTGCTATTCCGGAAATTATTGCTAACGATAACAAAACCAACGCAGCATAAATGACAAACTGCTGAAACCTGTTTAACGTATTGAAATTGGCATATTTAAGTGTATTCCAAAGCAAAACAGCAGTAGATGCATACAGTGCAGTATACATTAAAACATCTGTAAGCAGCGATTTGAAAGGCACCGGCACCACCAAACCTATAGTCAGGATTTGCAACAATGCAAACCCCGACAATAAGAAAATGGACAACCACCAACCGGAAACAAAACGGATTATCTGCGTAAATAGATTCATGTCGGTTAGTTTCTCAATTCACCACCACCAAAAACACAGGCACCTGTGATTACCAATTTTCGTTCGCCACTCAGTGGTTCTTTTATTAGTCGTTTATCCTCGAAACCACCAAAAACGGCATCCAGATGTGTTTCTACAAACCAATCGTTGGGCACAATAATGGTTACTCCTCCAAAAACAGCGTTTACCTCGAGACGAGAGATTCCTTCTGACAAATTTGTATGACGCAAATCGAGTGTGAGCCCGCCAAAAACAGCATTGATTTCACCGCCTTTGAAATCAGGTTCCAGCACAATATGTTCACCTCCACCAAAAACAGCGTTTTTTGAAAACGAACCTATCGGTCCGTTATACGATCCGGTCGTATAATACTCCTGAGCAGCTTTGCGGTGAAAATGTTTGTGACCTGCATCGTTAAAACCCCACTGATTACCAAACAATTTGCTGAGCACAATTAAAATACCCGCCGCAATAAGCAACAATGGCCAATAGGTATGCGTAAAACTTCCATCCATACCCGGGAAACTTTCGGGATATGCGCGAATGATTTTGGGTATGAGAAAAAAGACACCAATGATAAGCAGTATTGATGCTGTAAAATACTCACGTTTAAAGAACTTTGCAGCCGAAATAACAACAAGCAACATTGGCCACGAGATTAGCACCCATTTTAACGGCAGCGGTATTAAACCAGCATTTGCTCCCAGCAAAACGACACCAACCAACATTAATACCAATCCGAATCCGAGTCCTTTTGTTCTGCCCGAACGAAAAGAGTTTTTAATTTCATTATTTTCCATATTTTTTTGTTTTAAAAATTATGGTGCAAATATACGGCCGTAAAGCAACATGTTACAAGCTAAAATCGACGAACAAGGTGATTTTTCCCGATGAATGGGTTAAATCTGCGCATCACTTCTTCAGCAAATCCCGAATCTCGGTAAGCAATTGCTCTTCTTTGGTTGGAGCCGGAGGTGCTACAGGAGCAGGCGCTTCTTCTTTCTTTTTATTAAGCCTGTTTATTGCTTTAATAAACATAAAAATGGCAAAAGCAACAATAATGAAATCGAAAGTAACCTGCAGAAAATTACCGTAATTGAGTGTCACAGCAGCCTTCTCCACTCCATCGACAACTTCGGCAGCTTTCATTTCCCATTTCAGGTCGGTAAAACGCACACCACCGACTAACAACCCGATGGGCGGCATAATAACATCGGCTACCAACGAAGCCACAATTTTACCAAATGCACCACCAATAATTACACCGACAGCCAGGTCGATTACATTACCCCGCATTGCGAAGTCTTTGAATTCCTTTAGAATACTCATGATTTTTAAAATTAGAAGTTAGTAAGTTAGAACATAAGAAGTTATGAAAATGGAAAATTGATTTTATGATTTGAATTAGCTTAAATTCTTATTTTTTTATTTTCAAACCACCTGTTGTCTGTCGTCTTGAACACATCAAACACCCGGAATATTAATCCCCGTAATTTTTTGATACAAATCGAGAGCATAAATATCCGTCATGCCCGAAATATAATCCAGCACTGCCATGATTTTATGATAATTGTCGGTGCTTTGTGTTTCGAACTGTTCGGGAATGCTGTAAAGTAATTGTTTAGAGTACGCTTTTTCGGGATGCAATACTGCCTCGATAAAATGCTCCAACAAGGTGCTTATAATTTTGTAACCAGCCAATTCCACATCGAGCACAACCGGTGCCCGGTAAATGCGGCGAAAAGCCGTTTCCGAACAATTCTTATAAGCCATTACGCTTATTGCGGGTAATTCTTTTATCAATGCAGTCGAAAACCTACCATCGAGAATAGCTCTTTCATTTGCCACAAATGCTTCGGCGCATTGCTCAATCAACAAACCGATTACCGACGAACGCAGATAGGCAATTTGTTCGTTGCGGTCGCTCACGAGCATCATGGTTTCGCGACGACGTTTTTGGCGCGCTTCGTCGAAAAATCTCATAAAAAGTTCGATGGTTTCGTCGGTTGACAAGATGCGTAATTTGTGCGCATCCTCAATATCCATAATCTGATAACAAATATCGTCGGCAGCTTCCACCAGATACACTAACGGATGACGGGCGTAGCGATTTGGATTTTCGGGCTGTGGAATAATTCCCAGTTCGGCTGCTATTTTCTCGTAATCGGCTTTTTCAGCATCGAAAAAACCGAACTTTTGCTTTTTGACATCTGAATTTATCGACGAATAAGGATATTTTATTACCGAAGCTAAGGTGCTGTATGTTAACACAAAGCCGCCTTCGCGTCGGCCATTAAACTGGTGTGTAAGCAGTCGGAATGTATTGGCGTTTCCTTCGAAACAAATCAGGTCTTTCCACTGTTCGGCAGTCATTTTCGATTCGAGAATTCGTCCGTTTCCTTCCGAGAAATATGTAGCAATGGCTTTTTCGCCCGAATGTCCAAAAGGCGGATTGCCCATATCATGCGCCAGACAAGCCGCCGAAACAATAGAACCAATTTCGCCTAAATATGGATTTTCGGGATGATTGTGTTGTAGTTTTTGCGCCACTGAATTGCCCAGCGAGCGACCTACGCAAGCTACTTCGAGGCTGTGTGTGAGTCGGTTGTGCACAAATACGCTGCCCGGAAGCGGGAAAACCTGCGTTTTGTTTTGCATACGCCGGAAAGGTGCCGAAAAAATCAGTCGGTCGTAGTCACGCTGAAATTCACTGCGGTCGTCGTTACGCTGTGCATGGTAGGCCTCTTGCCCGAAACGTTTGGTGGAAAGTAGTTGTTGCCAGTTCATTGTACCTTTGTTTTATGCAAAAATACGAATCTTATTCGGATAAATGAAACGCTAAAGAAAACCTGCTTTACAACATGCTTTTTTTTTCGGGCAAAAGATGTTTTTTTTGTTACTTTGCGGGTTAATTTTCAAACACCAACTTATAAAAAAGATTATGACAGTTACAGAATTGAAAGCTGCTTTCGAAGCTGCTTATGGCAAAACTGCTGAGGCAGTTTATTTTTCACCGGGACGTGTTAACCTGATTGGTGAACATACCGACTATAACGGAGGTTCAGTTTTTCCTTGTGCGTTGAGCTTTGGAACTTACCTCCTGCTGGCTAAAAACGATGAAAATGTAATGAAATTCAAATCGTTGAACCAACCTGAAATTATTTCGCTTGGCTTTGACCAACTGACCACTCCGCTCGATAAATCGTGGGTAAATTATCCCCTTGGCGTTATTGCTCAGTTTGTAAAACGTGGCGTGGCCATTACGCAGGGTTATGATATTTTGATTTGGGGAAATGTGCCAAATGGTGCAGGTCTTTCTTCTTCAGCTGCATTGGAAGTGGTTACAGCTTATGCATTCAACGACCAGTTGGGAACTGGTTTTAACCGTACCGTTCTGGCTCAAATCGGTCAGAAATCGGAACACGAATTTGCATTGGTAAATTGCGGAATTATGGACCAGTTTGCTTCGGCTAACGGTGCTAAAGACCATGCTATTCACCTGAATTGCGACACACTGGAATTTGAACTCGTTCCTGTT
>JAYRXP010000209.1:0-5556 GCA_041917395.1 Paludibacter sp. | reverse complement strand
GGTACAGAAAATCAGATAATGCGAGTTGATATATTCTTTATCGTTTAGTCCTTTTACGCGGATAAATGCATTTACCTTATCATCAGAGTCAATGTTCAACAGATTTTGAATAGCACGTCCTTTGGAGTTCTTTGTTCCTTCAGGAATTTCGTAAACCTTCAGCCAGTAACATTTACCTTTTTGTGTAAAGAACATCATGGTGTTGTGCATCGAGGCTGTGTAGATATATTCAATAAAGTCCTCGTCACGCGAATCACTTCCTTTTGAACCAACACCACCGCGACCCTGCGAACGGAATTCGCTCAATGCTGTACGTTTAATATATCCGAGATGCGATATGGTTATAATCATTTCATCGTCGGCATAGAAATCTTCCGGATTAAAATCTTCCGAAGCATAAACTATTTGCGTGCGACGTGCATCGCCGTATTTTGCCTTTACTTCTGTAAGCTCATCTTTGATGATTTGCATACGAAGTTCAATTTTTTCCAAAATTTCTTTTAAACGGGCAATAAGAGCCAAAACATCCTGGTATTCGGCGCGGAGTTTGTCCTGTTCCATGCCTGTGAGTTGGCGTAAACGCATTTCAACAATGGCACGCGACTGAATTTCGGATAGTCCGAAACGTTCCATAAGGCGTGTGCGGGCTTCTTCAGGTGTTTTAGAGTCGCGAATGATTTGAATATCTTCATCGAGGTTGTCGAGGATAATCATAAATCCTTCGAGCAGGTGAGCGCGTTTTTCGGCTTCGCCCAGTTCAAACTGAGTTCTGCGTATCACCACTTCGTGACGGTGCTCTACAAAATAATGAATCAAATCCTTCAAATTCAACATGCGTGGACGTCCGTGTACTAATGCGATATTATTCACACTGAACGACGATTGTAAAGCCGTCATTTTGAATAATTTGTTCAGAACCACGTTTGAATTGGCATCGCGTTTAATGTCGATAACAATACGCATGCCTTCGCGGTCCGATTCATCGTTGATATGCGCAATTCCATCAATGCGTTTTTCCTCCACAAGGGCAACAATGGCTTTGATAAGTTCCACTTTGTTAACCATGTACGGAATTTCGTTTACCACTATTTTTTCGCGTCCCTGAGCATCTGTTTCAATCTCCACTTTCGAACGTACTACTACACGGCCACGTCCGGTTTCGAACGCTTCCTTAACTCCGTTGTAGCCGTAAATAATGCCTCCGGTAGGGAAATCAGGTGCTTTGATATATTTGATAAGTTCCGAAATCTCGATATCGTTGTTGTCGATATAAGCAATGATGGCATCTACAGCTTCACTGAGATTGTGTGGAGCCATATTGGTAGCCATACCTACTGCAATACCCGATGAGCCGTTTACCAATAAATTGGGTATTCGGGTTGGTAATACAACAGGTTCTTTCAGGGTGTCATCGAAGTTTAACTGAAAGTCAACAGTATCTTTATTGATGTCGACCAGCATGTCTTCGGCAAGTTTGCGAAGGCGGGCTTCTGTGTAACGCATAGCTGCCGGACTGTCGCCATCTACTGAACCAAAGTTTCCCTGTCCATCAACCAGCGGATAACGCATCGACCAGTGTTGTGCCATACGTACCAGCGTTCCATAAATAGACGAGTCGCCATGAGGGTGATACTTACCCATTACTTCCCCTACAATTCTGGCCGACTTCTTATAAGGCTTATCGGAATTGTTGCCCAGTTCGTTCATTCCAAAAAGCACACGGCGGTGTACGGGCTTGAAACCATCACGCACATCGGGTAATGCACGCGAAACTATTACCGACATGGAGTAGTCGATGTACGAAGATTTCATTTCTTCGTCGATATTTACCTGAATAATTCTGTCTTGTTCAATCATCTAACTTAATTTTAATACTATCGAAAAAATCGCACTAAATTACTACTTTTTATTCACTTGTGCAAGCCTTTGAGGCTAAAATATTCCGAAAAAAATATGTGTTGTTTCTGTTGTCTTTATTTCTTTTTTTTGCCGCTTTTTTATTCGTTTCTAAATGTTTATCTTTGTTCTTCAAACTTCAGAAATATGTTGATAAAGAAAGCTGCTGTCATTGTGGCCGGAGGTAAAGGATTGCGGATGCAGGCCGGAATTCCCAAACAGTTTATAGAAATTGCCGGGATGCCGGTGCTGATGCATACCATTTCAAATTTTTATCGTTTCGATAATGCCATGCATCTGGTGCTGGTGTTGCCTGAAGCTCATTTCCGGTTTTGGAATGAGTTGTGTGAAAAATTTGAGTTTAAAATAAAACACACAATTGTGGCTGGTGGCGAAAATCGTTTTCATTCTGTGTTGAATGGACTGCAGCAGGTTTCGGATGCATCGCTTGTTGCGGTTCACGATGGAGTGCGTCCGTTGGTAAGTCACGATGCTATTGCCCGCTGTTTTGATGCAGCTTTGCGCGAAGGTGCTGCTATTCCGGTTACGGAGTGCGTTGAGAGTATTCGCTGTGTAAATGATGGGTCGAGTAATGCTGTTGACAGATCAAAGTTCAAACTGGTACAAACTCCGCAGGTTTTCGAAAAAGATTTATTGTTCAAAGCGTATCAGCAGCCTTTTTCACCACTCTTTACCGATGATGCTTCGGTTGTCGAAAGTTATTTTGCTTCGCAAAGCGAACTGGCCGACAGGCAAATTGCATTGGTGGAAGGCAACCGGGAAAATATTAAAATTACAACGCGGTTTGATTTAATTGTGGCCGAAGCTATTCTTGGAAATGAACACTGAAAAACCTTTCGGAAATATTCAATATCTTGATACCCTGCGGGCTTTAGCAACAATTGCTGTTGTTGTTATTCATGTTGATACGCCCGTGATGAATATGAATTATGCCCGAAACATGGATTTTTGGTGGGTAGGATTGATTATTGACAATATGGTGCGTTTTGCAGTTCCGCTTTTTCTTGTTCTGAGTGGCGCAACTCTCCTTACAAAACAATATTCGCTGATTGATTTTTATAAAAAACGCATGTCGCGCGTACTAATACCGTTTTTGTTTTGGCTGCCTGCTTATTGGGTCTTCAGATGGTTTATGTTGCAGGCATGGGAGCGTCCCCGCGATATTTATTCTATTCTTCAATGGGGAGCCGATCTATTTGTCGCTGAGGGAGTTTCCAAACACCTTTGGTTTGTGTATATGATTTTATTGCTATATCTTTTTGTGCCTTTTATTGCCGGATTGTTGAAAAAAGCAAGTCGCAGAAATGTTTTGATTTTCCTGATTTCGTGGCTCGTTCTGAATGGATTGCAGCTTTCGGGAGTGTTTGCAGTTGACAGTTTTGGTTTGATAATTAAAAAGTTGTATAGTTATTCCCTGTATGCAGGCTATCTCGTTTTGGGATATTTTTTATTTACCTCAACAGTTCGTTTCAAAGCTGAAAAGTTGCTCGCAGTATTGATTTTTGTTATTTCGGTGATAGTTGCTTCGGTGTCAACTTACTATTTAAGCAGGCAGTGTGGCAAACAGACGCTTACAATGATGAATAGTTTTTCACTCAATACATTTCTTCAGACAGTTGCTGTGTTTGTGTTCTTTAAAAATACGTATTTCAAAAATAAGATTGTTCTGAAAATAATCCGAACTATCAGCAACTATAGTTTTGGTATTTATCTGGTGCATATCATGGTTATCAGCCTGTTTTTCAGAGTTGGTATTTTCTGGACAATGGCACATCCGCTTGTGTCGGTTCCGTTCGTGGTGCTGCTCACGCTGCTCACGTCGTTTTCAGTTATTTATTTGCTTCGAAAAATACCTTTTATGGCAAAATTCGCCGGATGATGTGTAGATAGAACTCAAATAACGCGAATTTTCACAAATCATTTTTGTTAAAATTCGCGTTATTTGAGTTCAGGAAGAATCTTACGAAATCAAATCAAATCCTGTGTAAGGCACTAATGCTTTTGGGATACGAATGCCTTCGGGCGTCTGATTGTTTTCGAGCAAAGCAGCTACAATTCGCGGCAAAGCCATGGCACTACCATTCAGTGTGTGAGCTAATTGTGTTTTTTTATCAGCTCCTTTGAAGCGACATTTCAACCGATTTGCCTGGTAACTTTCGAAGTTCGAAACCGAGCTTACTTCCAGCCAGCGCTCCTGAGCCGCCGAGTAAACTTCAAAGTCGAATGTCAGAGCCGATGTAAAACTCATATCACCTCCGCACAAGCGTAAAATGCGCCATGGCAGCTCCAGTTTTTCAACCAGTGTTTGCACGTAGTTTACCATTTCGTTTAGCGTTTCGTACGATTTTTCAGGATGTTGAATCTGAACAATCTCTACTTTATCAAATTGATGCAGACGGTTTAATCCACGTACATCTTTTCCGTACGAACCGGCTTCGCGACGGAAACAAGCCGAATATGCTGTATTTTTTACAGGTAATTCTTTTTCTTCCAGAATCACATCGCGATAAATGTTGGTTACAGGTACTTCTGCCGTAGGGATTAAATACAAATCATCTAACTGACAATGATACATCTGACCTTCTTTGTCGGGTAGCTGGCCGGTTCCGTAGCCCGAAGCTGCATTAACCACATAAGGTGGTTGTACTTCGAGATAACCTGCTTCACGGGCATTGTCGAGAAAGAAATTTATCAATGCACGTTGCAGGCGGGCGCCTTTGCCTTTGTAAACCGGAAAACCTGCTCCCGAAATTTTTACACCTAATTCAAAATCAATCAGGTCGTATTTTTTTGCCAGATCCCAGTGGGGAACTGCTCCTTCGGGTAGTTCGGGCATTTTACCTCCCTGCCGCTCAATCAGGTTGTCTTCAGCATGTTTGCCTGCAGGTACACTTTCGTGTGGCAGGTTAGGTATTTGTACTAGCAGGTTGTTGAGCGATTGCTCAATCTCTGTCAGCTTGTCGTCAAGTAATTTAATGCTGTCTTTGAGTTCAGTTGTTTTTTCTTTGGCGGCGGCGGCTTCGGCTTGTTTGCCCTGTTTGAATAATAAACCGATTTCTTTCGATAAATTATTCATTTCGGCTGACTGATTATCTAATTGTGTTTGAGTCGCTTTTCGCAATTTATCCAACTCTACGACCTGAGCGATAATTTCGTTGCCATCAAAATGTTTTTTAGCCAAACGTTTGATTACATCGTCGGTATTTTCGGTGATATATTTGAGTGTCAACATAATTTGTAATTTATCCCTAAATCCCCAAAGGGGAAATAAAGAATGATTTAATAATTGTTTTTTTCAAACTCCCCTTTATGGGTTGGGGGATTTCTGTAAAGAAAAAATCTCCCGCAATTTTACACTACGGTAAAACAACAGGAGATTTAAAATTGCATAAAAGCCTTCTCTTAAGTCCCTTTCAGGGATTTTGGATGCTCTTAGTTAGCTTCAATTGGTTTGATAGAAACGTAAGATTTGTTATCTTTTTTCTTTCTGAATTCTACAATACCGTCAACAAGTGCAAATAAAGTATGGTCTTTGCCGATGCCCATGTTTTCACCTACATGGTGAACTGTGCCGCGTTGACGAACGATGATATTACCTGCTTTTGCAAACTGACCACCAAAAATTTTTACTCCAAGTCG
>JAYRXP010000208.1:0-3387 GCA_041917395.1 Paludibacter sp. | reverse complement strand
GACTTAACAGTCTGCATATCAGCGCCACCCACGATAACATTAAGATCGCTCGACGAAATTTTAACCTGCTGAAGTGCTGGCAAACCAATGTGATTAATCAAAATACTTAAACTATCGACATAAGTGGCAGGAGCAATTTCGCAGCTCAGGGAACCATTATCTGAAGTTATACCTTTAAAAATCAGAAAATCGTTGCTGTTTTCTTTTAGTAAACCATCAGCCGATAACGGATTTTGCGTGTAGATTTGTACATAAGCACCGTTTACGGGTTGGTTTGAAGCATTAAGCGCCGTCAGAGACACTTTCACCTGTTTAGTGGTTTTAAAATCAAAGTTTGCGTAATTCAGGTTGTTGTTTATGTCGTCGTAATTCATACAAGACGACAACAAAACTCCGAAAATTGAAAATAAAACCAGACCTGATTTAAAATTCATTGTTTTCATTTTTTATTTAGTTGTTTTTTTAATTGATTTCTGTTCGAATTTATTGCTTCCGTTGGGAGCAACTTACATACCAAACATATAACAACCTGAAAATTTGCAATTTATAATTATATTCAAAACTAAAATTTGTTGAATTACAAAGACAACTCTTCGAAAACGAAGACCATCTTTACTTCACACTGATGTTAAATTTCTGCATTCTGCGATAAAGCGCATTCCATTCTATGTTCAAAAGTCGCGCAGCTTCCGATTTATTATTGTTCGAAGCTTCGAGCGCTTTCAGAATGGTTTGTTTTTCAATTTCTTCCAGATTAAATGTATCGAAACATACATTTGAAGTTTCCTGTGTACTGAAGGTATTCATCAGCGAAAAACTTTCGGCTCTGAGTGTATCGTCGAAACACAAAATAACAGCACGTTCGATAATATTTCGCAATTCGCGTATATTTCCGGGGAAATTGTAATTCTTCAGAAGTTCGTACACCGGCGGTTGAACGTGCGTTATGTTCTTAGCCATTTTCCGGGAAAACATTTCCACAAAATATTTAACCAGTTCCGGAATATCGCTTTTACGTTCGCGCAAAGGCGGAAGATAAATGATAAAGGTTCCAACCCGGTGAAACAAATCGATACGAAATTCTTTACCACCCGAAATCAGTTCAATCGGTTTATTTGTAGCAGCTATTATCCTTATATCGAACTTGTTTGCTGTTTGAGTACCTACTTTTGTGTAAGTTCTGTCTTCGAGTACACGTAGTAATTTTACCTGCAGGTTTGGAGTCATCTCGCCAATTTCGTCGAGGAAAAGTGTGCCTTTATTGGCAGTTTCGAACCAACCGGCTTTGTCGGAAATGGCTCCCGTAAAACTGCCTTTTTTATGTCCGAAAAATTCGCTTTCGAACAGATTCTCCGGAATTGCCGACATATTCACAGCTCCGAAAAATTCGTCTTTGCGTTTACTCAGGTTATGAATTCCGCGTGCAACCAGTTCTTTTCCCGTACCACTTTCGCCCAATATAAGTACAGATGTATCAGGCGTTTGCGCCACCATTCGCATTTGGTTTTTTGTATCCGAAATCATTTTTGAGCTACCAATCATTTCGACACCAAACTCACTATCCACAATTTTTTTAAGTTCGGTATTTTTATTTTTTTCCGAATGATAGCTTTTTTTGAGTTCGGAGAATTTTCGGGTTTTCTCAATTGCCATCCAGATATCGGCCGGAGTAAATGGTTTTTTGAAATAGTCTACCGCACCTCGTCTGAGGGCTTCAATCACAGTATCCATGTCGCCCGAATCGCTGATCATAATTACTTCTACCTGCGGATAATCGGCTTTAATGCGTGCCAACACATCGAGCCCATCCATTTCCGGCAAGCGGTAATCGCAAATCACATAATCGATTCGCTGTGTTTTAAGCACCTGAAAGCCAGCCGATGGTGATTCAACTGTGAACACATTGAATTTCTCCTTCAGAATTGACGATGAAAGACGGCGATAAATGGGGTCATCGTCGATGATTAAAATACTCAGCATTAATTCTTCCATGACTAACAATTTTTTAAAGTTGGCAACTCAACTACGAATGTAGAACCTTTACCAATGACACTATCAACGATAATTTTTCCGTTATTTTTTTCGACAAACTCTTTTACAATCATCAAACCAAGCCCCGTTCCCTGTTCGTTGTTAGTTCCCGTGCTGGTATAATGTTCGTTTTGTTCGAAAATCTTTTTAATGGTTTCTTCGGCCATACCCACGCCTGTGTCCACGATTTCAATTCGCAGTTTACAATCGTCCCGTTTGGTACGAATCCAAATGCTGCCGTTGGAGCCTGTGAACTTTATTGCGTTCGAAATAAGATTGCGGATAACGGTATGAATAGAAACCTCGTCGCACCATGCTACAGCATCTTCGTCAGAATCGAAATGAATATTGATGTTTTTATTCATTGCATTAGCATTTAACAGCTGCAAACAGTTTGAAACAACAACATACACATTCGTTTCGGCAGGATGCATCTCAAATTTGTCACTTTTAGCACGCGACCATTGTAACAAACTGGTTAACAACGTACTGGTTTCCTTTGTACGTTCCTTCAGATGACGTATAATCTCTCTGAAATCTTCACTTGTTGGATCAAAATATCCCTGCTCGATAGCATCGATGGTTTGTAATATCCCCGAAAGCGGCGAGCGAATATCGTGGGCAATAATAGAGTATAATTTGTCGCGCTGCCGGTTCATTTTCAGAATTTCGTTCCGCGATTCAGACAAATCCAAATGCGTTTTTACCCGAACATGAAGCTCTTCACTTTTGAACGGTTTTGTGATATAATCCACGCCTCCCTTTTCAAAACCTTTCACCAAATCCTCAGTTAATGTATTGGCAGTAAGAAATATAACAGGAATATCATGCCATTTGTCATTTTTCTTAATTTCTTCGCAAACTTCGTATCCATCCATTTCGGGCATACTGATATCGAGTAGTATTAACGAAGGAACTTCGTTTTCCATTTTCAGCAACCCTTCCTTTCCACTTTCGGCCGTACGGGTCTGATAACCAAAACCTTCGAGTATTTTCGATGTAAGCAGAAGATTCATTGGATTATCGTCGATAATCATTATTATTTTGTCGCTGTTTGCATTCATGTCTGTTGATTTTTAAAATTTATAAAGTCATAAGGTTCATTTATTTAGCGCATCTGTAAAATTCGTTCGATAGTTTCTTTTAACCTCACACTTTCGATTGGTTTTGTAAGAAACTCATCCATGCCCGAACTCAAACATTTTTCGCGTTCTTCCTGCAGGGCACCGGCTGTGAGCCCAACCACAACGGTGTGTTTACCAGTATTTTTCTCATGCTTTCGAATGGATTTTGTAGCTTCGTTTCCATCCATTTCGGGCATTTGCACATCCATAAATACGATATCAAAGTCGTTTG
>JAYRXP010000207.1:0-2178 GCA_041917395.1 Paludibacter sp. | reverse complement strand
ACATGCCGAAGACTGGGAATTTTCGTCGTTTCGGGATGTTTGTGGATTACGAGGTGGACAACTTATTAACAGAGAACGAATTAATGAATTTGAATTAAATTTGTTACAACCAGTCGGGCGGGACTCCTGCTACTGAATTTAACAGTCGGGGCGCGACGTTAAGTCGCACTCCGAGTACAAACAAAATCAAAAACGCTATGATTAAACGCACACTTTATTTCGGAAATCCGGCTTACCTGAGTATGCGCAATGCGCAGTTGGTAGTTCATTTGCCCGAAGTGGTAAAAAACGATGATCTGCCCGAAAGTTTTAAAAGGGAAGCACAAGCCACCTTCCCCATCGAAGATATTGGCGTTTTAGTGCTTGACCACAAGCAAATAACCATTACACATGGTTTAATGGAAGCTTTACTTGCCAATAATGCGGCCGTAATAACCTGCGACAGCAGTCGAATGCCAGTAGGCTTATTACTACCTTTGAGCGGTAACACCGTACAAAGTGAACGATTTAACAACCAGATTGAAGCTTCGCTCCCACTCCGCAAGCAATTGTGGCAACAAACCATTCAATGCAAAATTGAAAATCAGGCTCATGTACTCAAAACAGCCCGCGGAGCCGTGGTTAAAAACATGCTGGTATGGGCAGGCGATGTAAAAAGCGGCGACAGTGATAACCTTGAAGCGCGTGCAGCAGCCTACTATTGGGCAAACCTTTTTCCTCAAATACCCGATTTCCGACGTGGACGGGAAGGAATACCACCAAACAATTTGCTGAATTACGGATATGCCATACTTCGGGCAGTAGTGGCACGCGCATTGGTAGGAAGTGGGTTGCTTCCCACTTTCGGCATTCATCACCACAACCGCTACAATGCCTATTGTTTGGCCGACGATATTATGGAACCTTACCGACCCTTTGTAGACAAACTGGTGGTGGAAATAGTGGATGAAATAAGTGAGAAACAGTCGGGGCGCGACTTAAAGTCGCACTCCGACTATAACTTCATTGAACTCACCAAAGAACTAAAAGCAAAACTTCTTAATATTCCGGTATTGGATGTAATGATAAACGGGCAGCGAAGCCCGCTTATGATAGCTGTAGGATTTACAACGGCATCATTGGCTAAGTGTTTTGCCGGTGAAATCCGAAAAATTGCATATCCGGATTTTGAATGACGTGTATTCAACAGAGAGGGCGTCTCTCGAAGAGACAATCTCTCTAACTCAATGGGATGGAACGTTTTAGCGAATATCGAATTATGTGGGTATTGGTATTCTTTGATTTGCCAACCGAAACCAAAAAGGAGAAGAAGGCATACTCCGATTTCCGCAAGAAATTGATCGACGACGGTTTTACCATGTTTCAGTTTTCTATCTATTTAAGGCATTGCCCCAGCCGCGAAAATGCCGAAGTACATATAAAACGTGTAAAAAACATATTGCCCGAACTCGGTCAGGTAGGTATTTTATGTATTACCGACAAGCAATTCGGGCAAATGGAGTTGTTTCAGTGTAAAAAAGAAAAGCCGGTGTCAACACCTTATCAGCAACTGGAACTTTTTTAGATTTATCAATTTACAGAAGCTTACCTGATAGTCGGGGCGCGACTTTAAGTCGCACTCCGACTAAAGTGGAAAACAAAAATCCCGCCTTTAAAGCGGGATTTCGTTTGAATAAACAACTGATTTTTCAATCCTAACATGTGTGATAATTTCCTGATTGACTGCAACTTACACAGATCGTGTTGTTTATCAAGTCAAAGATACAATTTTTTGAAAGCAAATCACAACAATTTCTCTGGAACTGGTGCTGGTTATTTAGTTGTTTATCAAGTCAAAGATACAATTTTTTGAAAGCAAATCACAACCGGATCCTACACTCCGGGTCATGACTTAATGTTGTTTATCAAGTCAAAGATACAATTTTTTGAAAGCAAATCACAACAATAATGCTGTATATTTGCGTTTTAAATAGTTGTTTATCAAGTCAAAGATACAATTTTTTGAAAGCAAATCACAACTATAACCTGTTTTTCCTGCATCAATAGTTAGTTGTTTATCAAGTCAAAGATACAATTTTTTGAAAGCAAATCACAACTATTTTTACAGCCAAATGAATTGATAATAAGTTGTTTATCAAGTCAAAGATACAATTTTTTGAAAGCAAATCACAACTATTT
>JAYRXP010000206.1:0-4805 GCA_041917395.1 Paludibacter sp. | reverse complement strand
GTTGCTTACAAAGCAGTCGATAGCTCCGAAGTTGCACACCGTTTCGTGAACCAGGTTTTCGATACTTGGAATTTCGCTTACATTGGTTTTTACAAAAATAGCACGATTGCTTTTTGCCATGCCATTAAAACGTTCCACTGTGGCACGACCAACTGTTTCGTTCATGTCGGCCACCACGATATTGGCACCTTCCTGCAATAAACAACGGGCAATTCCTTCGCCAAAGCCTTGTGCGGCTCCGGTTACAATTATGGTTTTGTTTTCGGCACGACCGGCAGCGCCACCTGCAGCCACACTGCGACGGTAATTTTCAACTTCCCAGTTATCAATAAAGTCGATTTGAGCCTGTGTCATTGGATGCGGACCGCCAAATGCTTCGGCATAATAGGCAATTTTCATGGCATCTTCGAACACATCCAAAATAATGTCGCACTGAGCAGCATTATCGCCTACAGCTACCAGACCAATTCCTTTAATCAGAGTCACTTTGGGCTGATAACCGAATTTTGCGGTAAATGCCGGAATCTGTTTTGCAGCTTCGGCCAGTACGGCTTCGGGCTCTTCATCGTTGAGGAAAATATAATTCGATTTACAATAAACAATGGCATCGGGCGTAAATGGCTTGGCTATTTTTGCCTGTGCCTCTTCGGTATCGTAGAAATGTTTTACCAACGCATTTTTACGTACTTTAAGGGTTTTCAATCCGTTGGCAGAAAGCATCATGCGAATGCCCGGAAGTATTTGCTCTGTACAACTGCACGTAGTACGCTCTTCGCTAAAGATAGTGGGAGTGCGACTTAAAGTCGCGCCCCCACTTGCTGGGAGTGCACTCTCTAACGTTTCAAGTACTTCTGTATAAATTTCTTTTACTTCTTCAATGCTGTTTGCAGCCACAAAAATTCCGTGATTTTGCAACCAGATAATTTGTGGTTCTTGTGCATTTTCTGCTCTGTAAGCTTTTATGGCGTCTTCTACTTTTTTGAAAAGCACATAACCCGGATCGGTGTATTCGATATACAATGCTTTGACTCCGAATAGTTTTTTCAAATCACTTTCAGCATTGTTGGCACACATCAATCCATTCACCAGCGTAGGATGCATGTGAACCACAAAAGCAAAGTCGATAACATTATGCATCGATGTTTCAACCGAAGGGCGTTTGCCTTTGCTGATAGTGGCATCGGCCAAATCATTCTTTACCTGTTCTTCGCGTTCGGCAGCCACATTGCTGTACGTTTTTTCGGACATAAGGTTAAGCTTTGCCCGGTCGAGCACCGCAAATCCATCCTCGGTAATGGTAGCCAACGACGAACCACTGGCCTTTATCCAAAGTTTCTCCGCATTTTTGTACGATGTATTGCCACCACCTGCAATCACAAAACGGCTATCGCGGCCGTAGAATTGCGAAATTTCGATAAGTTGTTGTATTTCTTTCATCTTTATTACCACATAAGGCACATAAGAAATCATTTATATCTTTTCTTATTTGTCCTTAATTTTGACTTTCTATCTTTTTATTTCAGACCACATAAGTTTTGGCACACTTAAAAAATACATTTTCTTAAGTGCCTTATGTGGTTCATTTTTTTTCAATTAACTCTTTTCCCAGCTTAATAAAATCTTCCCGTTTGCTTCTGTCGGCTTGTCCGTTGGCATCTACATAGCCGGGTAAGCCCTGAGCTACCAAATGCTGGTGAGCAGCTACCACACAGGCTCCTTCGTAGTTAATTTGCATCAGTCGTTCGGTAAGTGCTGTGCTGTTACGTGCAAAAAGCTCAATCGGCTCCATAGCTGGCGTGTTGTGCTCGCTGCCAAATGTTACCACAAAACCCTGATCGTGTAAATACGAAGCATATTTTTCGAGTAATTCAACGCCGTTGCGTGTTGTAATAAACTCTACCGAATGAAAACCGCGCTCGGTCAATTGTTTAGCCACACGCTCCAAATCGCCTTCAAAGTCGGTGTAACCACCTTTGGCATCGTCGGCCAGGAACGGGTAAGTAGGAATACCACCACCGGCTACAATAATTTCGCAAACGGTTTGCATGGGCAAAAATGCTTTCGGATCTTCAGGAACAAAAGCTCCCCCACCCGCTTTAAGCATATTACCGCGAATTTCGTTTTCAACGCCGGCAAAATCGGTTACTTCCGATTTCAGTTCTTTATTACCAAAAAGTTTGTAAAACAACAAACGTAAATCCAGCGGGTTATTGTGGCAATATTCATAGGCTTTTATGCGCAATGCTTTAGCCAAATGACGCTCACGGATTAAACCCGTGGTTAATTCATTTTTAATCCATTCAAAGTCGAGTGCAAATCCGGCATTTACAGCGTCGAGTATTTCATTAACCTTGCCACACATGGCTTCTACCTGTGCGTTCGACTCTTTAATAACACCTGCCAACTGCGAAGCAAAGGGTTCGTCGAGTTTGAAAGGATACGAAAGACCTTTACCACTCAGATACGTGCGGCCGGGATTTCCGGGGTCGTTCACACGCAGTCCGGCTTTTTGGTCTTCTTCGTTCAAACTGATAAATTCGATATTGAACAAAGGATATAAACCCCGCGATTTACAACCTTCAGCCCAGGTCTTGTATCCGGCTGTGCTGTAAAAATCATTAATACCAACTACTTTTACGCCTTCGGCAACTGCCATTTCGAGTGCTTCGTCGATATTTTTAAAAGCACTAAACGAATTTGGTGTGTGAAGGTGAGCGTTTACTTTTATCATAGGCCCCTAAATCCCCCTCAAGGGGGACTTAATTATTAGATTTGTTTATAATTATTTTAATAACTCTTTATTTTTCATTGTTTCAATATGTGGAATTTTACGTCCACAAATAATCTTCATTATATTCAACTCCATTTTTTTTAAAAAATTGAATATATTCTTCCTGAAAAGTTTGCGTTTTATGATGTTCTTTTTGATTTTCAATATATTTCTGCACAATGCCTACTTTGGATTGACTTACAGAATATCCTGCATATCCACCTTGCCAGACAAATTCACGATAATGCCGCCCCAAGGTTTTAATCCATCTGCTGCTATTGGTTTTAATTTCTTCCAGCAAATTTGCTAAAGAGATATTTTTGGACATTATGCACAAAACGTGAACATGATTCTCCGTTCCATTTATTGCCACCGGAATTGATTTTGACAATTTCACAAGACTGCCAATATAAGCGTACAATTCTTTATCATTTTCCGGTTTAATCAAACATTCATTGTATTTGACATGAAAAATGGCGTGAACATACAATTTTGATAGCGATTGTGACATAACTTCAAAAACCAGCTTAGTTGTATTATTTCAAATCTTCGGGCTGAAAGCCCATTATAAAATCATTTGCAAATTTTTAATTGCAATTCGTGTTTTTATTATTTCCTATCTATATAGCCCTTTCAGGGCGCAAATTTTATTATGTTGATCTTTTTCCCATGACGTCGCCCCGTTGGGGCTATGCCAATGGGCTGAGATATTTTGGGCTTACAGCCCGAAGATTATTTACATAAAAGCACCAACCCTTTGACAGAATCAGTGCCTTGTAATTGTAAATTATACTCCTAATTTCGATCTGCGAACAAACTCAGCGTCCGTGAAGTTCTGACCTGCGATATAACCTTTCAGCGGTTGGATGCGTTCGTTAATCATATCGAGGAACCACGAAGGTTGAGCGAAGAATGAACTTTCCAATTCGTAAGCCGGAGTAATCCAGTTGCGTGAACCAAGCACACATACAGGAGCATCCAAATGATCGAAGCAAAGTTGTGAGATGCTTGCTGCAAAATCGTTGAGGAACGAACCACGGGTGGTTGCATCGCCGGCAACAATGATTTTACCTGTTTTTTTCACCGATTCAATTACTTTTTCGTAGTTGAATGGCACCAACGAACGGGCATCTATAACTTCGGCTGTCATTCCGTATTTTTCTTCCAGTTCTTTAGCCGCAGCCAAAGCAGGATAAAGCGTGTGACCAATAGTGAGGAAAGTAACATCGTTACCCACTTTTTTCACATCCGGCTCGCCGAAAGGAATTTCGTAGTAACCTTCGGGCACACCACCTTCGTGGAATTGCTCACCGATTTCGTAGATACGCTGACTTTCGAAGAAAATCACAGGGTCGGTTCCCTGAAGTGCAGCATTCATCAAACCTTTAGCATCGTAAGGAGTTACAGGGAAACAAACTTTGATTCCCGGAATGTGAGCAACGAGCGAAGTCCAGTCCTGCGAGTGTTGTGCACCGTATTTTGAACCAACTGATACACGAAGTGTGATAGGCATTTTCAATACATTGCCACTCATGGCCTGCCATTTAGGCATTTGGTTGAACACCTCATCGCCACAACGACCCAGAAAGTCGCAATACATAATTTCAGGAACCACACGTCCGCCACACATAGCGTAACCAATGGCAGTACCTACGATAGAAGCTTCGGAGATTGGCGAGTTGAACAAACGGTGATAAGGCAAAGCCTCAGTCATACCGCCATACACTGCAAACGCACCACCCCAGTCGCGGTTTTCTTCACCATAAGCAATAAGCGAAGCATCTTTGTAGAAACGATCCATCATGGCTTCGAAAATACCGTCGCGCAACTGATATTGTTTCATTTTGCTGAAAGGTTTTCCATCTTTATCAAATGCAAAACGCTCTTTCGCAGCAATTTTCTTAACGCGTGAATTTTCTTCCAATGGCATCAATACATCCGGTTTAGCTGTATTAAATGCATCCACCGAACCGTTTGAGAACATCATGTCGGCAATTTTTTCAGGATTCTGCATCAATGGAGAGATAACCGGATC
>JAYRXP010000205.1:0-3309 GCA_041917395.1 Paludibacter sp. | reverse complement strand
TTTCGCTGAATGTTCAGCAGGCATTTATGACGTCTATGCAGGGCGATAAAAAACTGACTATCAAAATATCAGGCGTAACATCCACTGTTTCGCAATTAGAATACGGTTCGAGGGAAAATTCTGACGAAAACCTGCGTCCGTATCTGGAGCTGACTGAGAATATTTCAGGTCTCGAAAACATTAAACTGAAGGAGTCTCAATTTAGAGTATTTCCAAATCCGGTTAGTAGAAATGCAAATATCACTATTTATGTAAATGAAAAAACTACAAATAAATTATTACTGAATAACCTGAACGGCATGACTTTGATGAGTACGAACCTCACTTCGGGACAATCTACCCTGAATTTAGCAGGCCTAGCAGGTGGTATTTATTTGCTTACAGTTTATAATACGCTGGGGTCGGTATCAAAGCGGCTTATAGTAATTTAAGCAGGCATCATACAAATGAAAAAAATGATCGAAGTACAGTATTTTAAGAATTTCATGAAGAAACTAAAACTTATATTTATAGGATTGATTGTTTTTCAATGGACTTTTGCCGTAGAAACAGATATAATCAATCCTAATAATCCGTTGATAGAATATACGGGGCGCATTGATTTTGCCAATCCGCTGTTGCCCAAATTTTCCTACTCGGGTGTTTCAGTCAGAGCCGGTTTTCAGGGCACCAGCATTTCCATCATGCTGAATGATGCAGGAAATTCGAATTATTATAATGTGATTTTGGACAATGGCGTCCGTTCACGGATAAATACGGTTCCGGGGCTCTTCACCTATAACATTGCGGCCAACCTGAAAGATACAATCCACGAAATTGAGATTTTCAAAATTACGGAGGAAAAATACGGAAAAACCCAGTTTGCTGGTTTCGTACTGGATAAAGGTAAAACTCTGGTTGAAATCCCGAACCAACGCACCCGCTGCATCGAATTTATCGGGAATTCCATTACCTGTGGCTACGGCAACGAAGGCGTAAACGGCGGTGATCCATTGCCCTCGAACCAGAATCATTACCTGACTTTCGCCGCTATTGCTTCGCGGAGTTTCAATGCACGCCACATCGCAGTTTGTAAATCGGGGATTGGAATCTACCGAAACTATGACGGCCCTGTGACAGGAAGTACTGATTGTATGACAAACATGTACCAACGGGTATTTTTGACTGATCCGGCACCGCTTTACGATTTTGCCAAAAAGCCCGATCTTGTTTGTATCGATTTGGGAACGAATGACTTCAGCACTTCCAAGGGAGATTCAGCTTTGTACGTTAACACTTATCTGCAATTTATCGACAGCATCCAGAAAAAGAATAACCACGCGGATATTTTATGCCTGTTGGGACCTATGTTGTCAGGGACAAACCTGATAAATGTGCGAAATTATCTGAAACACATTGTCCGAACAGCAAATATCAAGAATAACGGCAGAGTACGATTCTTCGAAATGTCGCAGCAAACCGTAAATTTGGGAATTGGTGTAAATAATCACCCCACGGTAGCTCAACATCTGAAAAATGCAAAGGAGTTAATCAGTTGCATCGACACCTTGAAAAACTGGCTGCCGTGCCCCCGTGTAATCATAGGAAGTACACCTGTAGGGAACGAAATAGACCTTGAATTCAATATGGATATGCAGGATGCAACCGGAACTTTCAATGGATTTACTGTAAAAGTGGAAAATGTACCCATACAGCTTTCGTCTGTTTCGTTGGATGCATCCAACAAGGCAAAAATCCGGATTATCCTTTCGAAATCGGTCGTGGCCGGACAAAAAATTGAGGTAAGCTATGCTTCAGGATTCATCGAAGGCAAAAATAATGTAAAACTGGAGCGATTTACCGATATGGATATTTACAATAAAGTGACCGACACTGCCATCATCGAAAAACGCTGGTTAGTCGATGATTTCCAGAGTGGCACGCTTCATCCACGTTTCAGAGTCGATGCTCCGCTTGTTATTTCGGTGGTAGATAATCCCTCGCAGACCGGTATTAACACCAGTTCTAAGGTGCTAAAATTAACAGGAAATTCAGGTAGCGGCATTCTTAGGGCCGATTTCAACATCAATGGTCAGGTGGCCGTGCTCAATATTTACGACCGTGTGCGATTCAAATACTACCGTGGAAATATCAGCAACAACACTGTGTTGCTCGATCAGGGAGGCAGCACGCTGAAACAAATCGCACCACTAGTTGCCCCTTCGGGAATAAATACATGGGAAGTGGTGGAATTCGCCGTGGAGCCTGTATCTGTCGGACTTCACCTGTTTCGGCTCGATAAAAGGGTGACTTCACCTATACCGGTGCCGACTGATGCCATTTACATCGATGATCTGGAATTTTACGACACGCGCACAGCAACTCCTGCCGGCATTACTAACCCGGTTTCATACAAACAGGCATATTGTTTCCCGAATCCTGCCACAGGCAAGGTAACGAGCCTAAATATAGATGTACCGGAAGCTACACACGCAAAGGTTGATTTAATCAGCCTCAGCGGTTCGCTGGTAAAGTGCATTTTGAATTCCGGTGTAAATGCCGGCACGCTGAAAATCCCTTTCGAAATAAAAAAACCAGGTATGTACCTCATAAAAATTGTTTTAGGAAATAAACAAACTTCTTTCCTGAAGCTAATCGTTCAATGATAATTTCAATAACAAACAAAATTAATACTTACAAAAAATGAAAACAATTACACGAATTGCTTTTTTGGCCATACTTATATGTATAGGCATATTCTCAGTTTCTGCAGCCACTGTAACCTGGACTGGAACAGCGGGCGATGGGCTATGGAGTTCCCCAACCAACTGGAGTTCGGGTCTTGTTCCGACGGCAGCTGATAATGTTGTCATTCCTGCCACATTTACCGTCACTCTTTCGGGTGATGCAGGCAAAATCAATAAAATTTCGGTGAGTGGAAAGCTGATTATTTCTGCAACCGGGGTTTTAAATGTAGAACAAACGGTTTCTTCTGACCCATTGGTGGATATTGCCGGTGGTGAAATTCAGAACGATGGTTCGCTCACGATTAAACAAACCATTGCTTCGAATAATAATTTGGCGCTTAAATTTTCGGATGGATCTGCTATTGCAAATACTAAACTCACTAACACAGGAGTGTTGACTGTAGATCTAACAGCTCGGGCTGCAAGTTCCACAACTGCTTGTATCAGTTTTGCTCATGTAACTGCAAACACAAAAACAGCTCAATTGAATCTGGGAGGAACGATCAATATCAACGTTCCGGCACAGGCAAGGGTTTTTGAACTCACAAGCGGAAATGCCGTTTTGGATGGAAACTACACATTT
>JAYRXP010000204.1:0-4742 GCA_041917395.1 Paludibacter sp. | reverse complement strand
TAGACAATACAAGAGTTCATTCTGTCCGAAACTGACAAACAATATCCGGGTTTGTTCCACAGAGGTCTCAGGATAAAGATTTAGCTGATTCAAAACATCGTAAATACGGTCGGCGCCAAAGGAGATACCCACGCCCGAAACGCCTTCCATACCAAATACGCCTGTCAGATTATCGTAGCGTCCACCGCCGGTAATGCTTCCGATTTCGACATCAAGCGCTTTAACTTCAAAAATTGCCCCTGTATAATAATTCAGCCCGCGTGCCAGAGTCAGGTCAAGCTCAATTTTTGTTGCAACCTGCATCGTAGTGCAATATCCGAAAATCGTTTCAAGCTCGGTTACACCTTTTAAACCTGTTTCGGAACCTGCCAAAACAACTTTCAATTGTTCTAGTTTTTCCGTGTTTGTACCACTTAGCTTTAAAATCGGCTGCAATTTTTCGATAGCAGTTTGCGAAATTCCCTTAGATGCAATTTCTTCATTTACCTTTTCCAGTCCGATCTTATCCATTTTGTCGATGGCAACGGTAATGTCGGTAATTTTTTCAGCCTCGCCAATAATTTCGGCAATGCCCGAAAGTATCTTTCGATTATTGATTTTTATAACCACATTGATTTTTAACCTGCGATACACTTCGTCTACAATCTGGATTAGTTCCAGTTCGTTGAGCAGCGAGTCGCTTCCTACGACATCTACATCACACTGGTAAAATTCGCGATAACGGCCTTTCTGAGGGCGGTCGGCGCGCCAAACAGGTTGAATTTGGTAGCGTTTAAACGGAAAAGTAATTTTATCGCGGTTCTGAACCACAAAGCGGGCAAATGGCACCGTAAGGTCGTAACGGAGGCCTTTTTCGGATATTTTAGTGGTTAATTTAGCGCTGTTTTTAGTTAGAAGTTCTTCAACGCTTAGTCCACCAAGATAATCGCCGGAGTTTAATATTTTAAAAAGCAGTTTGTCTCCCTCATCACCATATTTTCCCATCAGTGTCTATAGGTTTTCCATAGCCGGAGTTTCGATTTGCTGAAATCCGTAAAGTCTGAAAACTTCTTTTATCGTGTTGAAAATATAGTTGCGATTCGCCATTTCCTGCGGTGTGAAATCGCGTGTTCCTTTGGGTATCGACGGCTTTTGCATTTTTTTTGAATATATTTAGTTGAAATGAAATAGAAAAAGGCATTTCAAAAAATAGATTTTGAAACGCCTTCTTTCATGTTTTTTTGAAAGCAGAAATTACTTTCTGATTCCTAACTCTTTGATAATAGCACGGTAACGGTTGATGTCTTTTGCTTTCAAATAATCGAGCAAACGACGACGTTTACCTACCAACATTACAAGAGCGCGTTCTGTACTATAATCTTTTTTGTTCGACTTGAGGTGCTCAGTCAAATGGTTGATACGGTATGAGAACAATGCTATCTGGCCTTCAGACGAGCCGGTATCAGTGTTAGACTTTCCGTATTTACCAAAGATTTCCTGCTTTTTTTCAGCTGTTAAATACATGTTGTTGAAAAATTTTGATTAAAAAATGCAAACCCAGCCCTGTACTCATCACAAAACTGTTTGTTTGATTTCGGGGTGCAAAGATAGACTTTTTTTTCTGAACATCAAATAAATGCTTTCTTTTTTTCTAATTATGATCTTTTTCTCTGTTATTAGTACCCTTTTTGCGACATAAAATGCTATTACATTGTAATAATAATTGTATATTTGCAGAATATTTGTACTCATTAACTATGCCGGCTGAACTTAAAGTACTGCATGTGCGTTCTCAATTTGTCTCTCAGGGGTGTTTTGCTTGCTGACTTTTTAATTTTTGAGTCATTTATGTTGTTGGTTTTTAATAGTTTAAAATTGAAAATATTTATAAATCATTATCTTTTCTAATAGTGAAAAAAATAATTCTATTTATTACGGGTTGCGTTCTGTTTACCTCGTGCAACACAATCAAAGACATAGCTTATGTTCAGAATGCCGGAGTACCCGTTGAGTTCAAAGCTGATGAGCATGCTGTCCGCCCCGATGCAACTCTGAAGCCGGGAGATTTACTTGTTATAACTGTGAACAGCAATACGCCGGAGGCTGCTCAACCTTTCAATTTGCCTCTTGTTCCCGGTGGTGAAGGAATGAATTCTTATGGGATTTCCAAATCAAATATCTCGGGTGGTGCGGGTTTGCAAAATTACCTCATCGATATTGATGGAGACATTAACTTCCCGATTTTGGGTAAGTTACATGTTGCAGGAATGAAAAAGAATGATCTTATTACACTGCTCAAGTCAAAGATTTATCCTTTTTATATGAAAGAGGAACCCATAATCACTGTTCGCTTTGCCAATTATAAAATATCGGTTTTAGGCGAAGTGAACCGTCCGGGAGCCTACGATATAAATAACGAAAAACTTGATTTGTTCGAAGCCATTGCTATGGTGGGCGACCTCACCATTTATGGCCGCAGAGATAATGTGTTGCTAATCCGCGAAGACCAAAATGGAAAAAAAACAACTTACAGAATAGATCTGCGCGATAAACGGTTGATTGACTCACCTTATTTTTATTTGCAACAAAACGATGTTTTATACATACAGCCTAATAACCCGCGTTCCCGTGGTGCGGCTTTAGGAGCTGCTGAGGCATTGTCAATTTCGGTTGTTGGTACACTTATTTCGCTGACATCGTTGATTATCAATATTGTAAAATAGGATTGAGTTCTGTTGATTTAACAAGGAAGAAAATAAATAGATTTGACTAATGGATAATTATTTTGATCAATTAGAGGACGAACTGAGAGAGAAGCCGATTAACTGGCGCGAGGTGTTTGAAAAGCTTTTCATGCACTGGAAGTGGTTTGTTGTTTCGGTTATTATAGCACTTATGGCCGGTTTCATTTTTATACGTATGCAGCAAGATGTGTTTGAAGTGAAATCTTCGATGTTAATTATGGATCAGACCAGAAGTGGTCAGATGAACGAGATGTCGGTTCTGAAACAGTTGGATGCCGCCGGTTTGCGTTCGAGTGGATCTACTGCTATGATCAATAACGAGGAAAAGGTATTAACTTCTACTTCGCTGATGAAACGTGTGGTTAAAGAGCTCGAACTTCACACCTCGTATACCGAATTGAAATACCTTAAAAAAGTAGATTTATACACGCAATCACCACTTTATGTGCGACTTGACAGTGCTTCGCTTTATAATCTCGAATCTACATTAATAATGAGGGTTGAACCAAAAGGGGAAACTCTCAAAATAGAAGGAAGCTATAACGGTTTTGATTTCAAAAATACAGTTAAAAAGTTACCAACTGTTCTCAAGACTCCCGCAGGTGTTGTATACATGCAAATTCGTCCCGGTTTTGAATTTCCTGAAGAAAAGATTGAAGTCTCGATAACTCATCCAACGAGTGTTGCAAAATCGCTGGCAAGGGGTTCGCTAAAAACTGAAGTTGGTAAGTTGCTGGATGTGATAGAATTATCGTTTAAATCTACCAATGCACGCAAAGGTCAGGATGTGCTTAATAAGCTTGCCGAAGTTTATAATCAGGATGCATCCGAACAAAATAATATGTCAGCTAATAATACGGCTAAATTTATCGATGTACGTCTTCAGTTGCTTGCCCGTGAATTAAACGATGTTGAGAAAGAAGTTGAAAACTACAAGCAAAGCAATAAGCTGACGGATATAAGCGAAGATGCCCGTATTTTTCAGGAAAAAAACAATCTTTACGACCAGCGTCAGATTGATGTTGAAATGCAACAAAATCTGATTAAATATGTTGACGATTTTTTACGTGATCCGGCCAATAATAAAGCTTTGGTGCCTAATTTGGGATTGACAGATGCCGGCTTAATGGCTGTTATACAGGCTTACAATGAGTTGTTGATGACCCGTGAACGTATTTCGGTAGGAGTTTCGGAAGAAAACCCATCGCTTAAAACGCTGAATGTACAGATCAATGCTGCCCGCAAAGCCATTCAAACGAGTATTGCCAGTACACGTAAGGGACTTCAAATCAGCAGATCGGATTTAAGTCAGCAAAATTCGTTGATGCAAAATAAAATTCTCAACATTCCGCGTCAGGAACGGGAATTCATTGAGATTAAACGTCAGCAACAGGTAAAGGCAACACTTTATACGTTTTTACTGCAAAAGCGTGAAGAGGCATCGCTGAATATGGCAGTGACAGTACCTAAGGGTAGAATTCTGAATGCACCGGACGATGCATCACATGTCAGCCCCAAAAAGAATATTATCCTGATAATCTTCTTCTTAATAGGGTTGGTTATTCCGGCAATTCTTATATATATTATTGATATGTTCAATACGATGATCAGAAGTCGTATGGATGTTGAAAAATATAGTGATATTCCGGTGCTTACCGAACTGGCACACAGTAAGACGGATGGTGCTATGATCGATCTTAGTGCAAATGCAAGTACCAATTCAGAATTATTCAGGTTGCTGCGTACAAAGCTACAGTTTACACTCGATCAACCGTCCGATAAAGTGGTGTTGATTACTTCAACCATGTCGGGTGAAGGTAAAACTTTTGTGAGTGTTAACCTTTCGGCTATGTTGTCGATGGCTGATAAAAAGGTACTTTTGGTTGGACTTGATTTACGCAGGCCTCAGTTGGCTAAAATATTTAATATCTCTGAAAATAACGGAGTCAGTTTATATTTGTCGGGTCAGGATAACGATTATAAATCGATGATTCACGAATCCGAAGATTATCCCGGCTT
>JAYRXP010000203.1:0-2227 GCA_041917395.1 Paludibacter sp. | reverse complement strand
TCCGCAGCAGCGCCTCGCGCATGCCTTCTTCCGAGGCGATCTGGAGGTATGTGGGCGCATAGCCCGCGTTGCGGAAGCGGTGCAGCAACAGGATGACGTCGTTCTCCGAATCTTCGACGAACAACAAGCGGATGGTAGTACATATTTTCTGTTTGCTCAAACAAAACAACACCCTGGCGGTAGGAAATAAAACCCAGAAAAACAATTGCTAAAAGAGTTACTGAAAAACCAAAAAACAATTTATTGCCTATACTCAATTTTTTGAGATTCATAAATATAGTAATTTTTATATTAAAATCTAAAAATACAACATTGTTGGCTTATTTCGGTAAAGCCTTTATTCACAAAAACATCTCTCTCGGCCTCGCCTGTAACAATAAATCCATTTTCTGAAATACACTTTCTAAGATTGGAAATAACCCGCTGCTGTGCATCTTCATTGTAGTAAATCAGCACATTGGCACACATAATAATATCGAAGCCTCCAAAAATACTTGAAGGAGGACATATAGCGTCTGTCTGCAGAAAATCGAAAAGTTCAAACTGAACACACTTTTTAATCTCGGGAATTATTTTAAAAATTTTTCCGTTTGTCTGAAACCATTTCTCCTTTTCCAAAACGGTAAGGTTACCCAAATCATGTCTGCCATATTCCCCAAGAGCAGCTTTTTGTATTTCGGCATAATCTCTATCCGTGGCAAATATACGGTATTTTATTTTTTTCGAACTAATTTCATTGAAAGATTCGAACAAAATTGCCAGACTATACGCTTCATGTCCTCCGGCGCAGCCCGCCGACCAAACCCGAACCTCGTTTCCTGTCGTCTTTTGCATCGCAATTCTCGGGAGAACAACCTGACCAAGAGTCTCAAATGTAAGACGATTTCGAAAAAACATACTGTAAGAATTCTTCAACTGTCCTTCGAGTTTATCCATTTCCGATATACTCCTGTCAATATAGTTTTTGTATTCAGCAACTTCGTTCATATTTAGTTCTGACATTCGGTGATGAATCAAATTACGGATAAAATTTTTGCTGTATGCAGAAACGTCAGTTTTTTGTTGTAATTTTTCAATAATCTCGTTCATTTTTCTTAGTTATAAATTGAGAAATTAGCAATTCAGAAATTATGTACAGCCAGGTAAAAACTATTTGTAAAGTTCAATTTTCCTACTTTCAATTCACAATCCTGTACTTCTCTTCTTTACCGGCATTTTTTAGTAATTGGTTCACTTCCTTTTTTAGTTCAATCATGTTCAGTTCTCTGTTCACAGTAAGTTTGTGGAAACGTTCCATCTCGTCCATTTTCTGAAGCAATGCCTGATCAGCATTAATTCGTTCAATGTATTGTCCCAGTTGAAAGGTAAACATTTCGATTAGTTCAGAATTTTGAACAGATTTACCTTTTTCAAAAATGAAAATAAGATTACCAACTATTCGGTCATTACCATCGATACGTACTATCGCTACACTACCCAGATTAAACGTGTTGACAACTAATTTTATTACCGAAGACTGGAAGTTTGTAAATAAAATCGAAGCGATATCAGGAAGAATAGTCAATTTATTATCTACCCACTTAGACTCAAAAGCCACTTCGCGTTTCCATTTAGTGTTTGCAACATCGACATTCATATATTTGAGTATCGTTTCTCTTGTCTTCTCAAGTCCGCTTATCGACATAGTTCGTGAATAGTCACTGTAAAGCTGATTAAAGACAACATATTTTGCTCCTGAAATTTGACTTAAAACACCTGTAATTTCATCAAAATCAACATTAGTTGACTTCGGTTTTATAAACTGATTCGATGCTATCAGCAATTTACTCAAATTCTGTGAACTTTCAATCAGTTTTTGATCTGCAATCTTTCGTTCAGTTATGTTCTCACCATAAAATGATGCTCCGATTACTTTGCCATCTATCAAAACAGGTGTTGTGGAAACCTGAATGTAAATCTTTTTATCGCCAAGGTCAATCAAATCTTCTTCGACAAAACTAACGTTTGCAAAAGCCCGTTCATAACGATCAATCCATAGAGGTTTTAAAGCGTCCGGCAGAATTCCGACAATATTGACACCCTCAACAAGTTCAACTCCAAAGGTAGCTTTAAAATCATCCCTGAAAGTTTGATTTGCATATAAAAGACAATAATTCAGGTCTACACTCCAAATACTGAATCTGCTATGTTTTAGCATAGCTGTAAGTAATGCTTCCGATTTTTTTAG
>JAYRXP010000202.1:0-4696 GCA_041917395.1 Paludibacter sp. | reverse complement strand
GCATGTTCGTGATAGAGTTTTTTTGCTGTTTCACTTTGCAACAAGAAATTTTCGTCCAAAAAGTTTTTCATATATGTATTTTTTATGTCAGTATCGCTTTTCTGAATGATTAAATCAAAACCAACTATATAATACCTTTATCCTGATTTGTTTTGCCCGGAAAGAGCATTACGTTAATCAGCTATTTATAACTGAATTAGTCTGTTCTTGATTTACCGTGTGCGCACACAAAAGTAATACATTTTATTATATCACCAAAACACCGACTAAAAAAATAATTATTTTAACCTATTTAACGAAACGTTATTTTGAATAAAGATTTCATTTGTAATCGTGTCTTTTTTGTCAGCTAAAAATTGTTTTTGTTTGAATAATTTTAGAAAATGAAAATTTTTTGGCTTGTTTTGGGTTGGATTTATATTAAAAATTATATTTTTGTGGTAGTTTAAAGTTTCACGAAGCTAATAATGATTGAAGTATGGGCGAAAGAGCAGTTTCAATAATTTCATCAATTGCTATTATAAATTTACTGGTTACCGCTATTGAGTGTTGGTTTAAGGCCAAGAATCAACGGTTTTATTTTTGGTTAGGCTGGCTTATATGTTCATCGGCAGTAGCTATGCTGAATAATCTTCATATTTTTCTGGGTTATGGAAATATCTGGTTTTACCATTTTTCTCTGCTTGCAAATCTCAGTTTTGGTGCTTATCTCATCTTATTTATACGAAACCATACAAAATCCACAAGTCGCAGGTGGTGGCAGGAAGCTGTCTTGTTCATTCCAACGTTTTTATACTTTCCCTTTTTAATATTGTGTATCGTAAAACCTGAATGGGGAGAACGAACTATCTCAATGGCAGCTCAGGGTAAAATGACTGTTTTCGGGATGTTCTACAATTTTGTTATTGTAATTTATTCGGTTGGTTCCAATCTGTGGCTCTTCATAAGTCAGATACGAAATAAAAGGATAGAACTTGAGATTTCAAGTCGAAATCAACGCGTTGAAATATTGGGTGTTATGCTTGTTTTGCAGCTTATGGCGTTTGTTCCTTTTGCGCTTAAACTTGATGTTTCGTACATTATTATGTATATGCCGGTTTTTGGCCAGTTTTATTTTTTATATCTTTTTCTGAGAATGTGGAAACTCGATAAGGTAAGCGTTGTTATGGTCGAAAAATCATTCAGGGCGCGTCCCGAAAATATAATGAAGTATGCAACCATAAAACTTTCTGACGAAAAAGTTACTGAAATCAAAAAGCAGATTACCGGGCTCATGGAACAGCAAAAGCCGTATCTGATACCCGAATATTCATTGTCCGATTTGTCGAACCAAACAGGAGTTGCAGTTAATATTCTTTCGATGGTTATTAACAGTAAGATGCAGATTACTTTTCCTGAGTTGATTAATAAATACAGGGTTGAAAGAGCTAAAGAGTTGCTGCATGATATGAAAAAAAACAACAGTACGATTGAAACGATAGCTTACGATTGTGGTTTCAGTAACCGTACAAGTTTTTATTCAGCTTTTCGAAAGTTTACCAATCAATCACCTTCGGGTTATCTCGAAAATATCGAAAAAGGGAACTTATCTGTCGGATAGATTCCCTTTTGTAAAGCAAACAGCGTTCTTACGAAAAAAGTTTATCGAAACTTATTTTGTTGTGTAGAGCGTTACTTTTTTGCCGTCGGCTACATAAAATGTTTCGCCACCATCCGAAAAATGAGGATTATCGTAAAATAACACATCGGCTGCATGGGTTCCTCTTACGGTCATATTTTCAAGGTCAACAGCCGCAAATTCTTTGTATTCCATCTTTTTAACGTTGCCCTTGGTGAAAATAGCGTAATCGGTATATGCATCGTCGGCATTCATTAACTCGCTGACTGCTAATCCGTTTATGTTCGGTGTTTTTAATGAGCCAAGTACTTTTGCATTTCCGGCATCAACTTTTACAATACCTTTTACACAGTTCAGAATAAACTGATTTTGTTTTTCAAAATAAGTCATACCCCAAATATCGCCCACTTTTTCTTTCGAAACCGGCGCTGAGCCGAGTACTTTTCCGGTTTTTGGATCGAGAATAAACAGGTTTTTGTTGGTGGCACAATAAAGTTTGCCATTTACTAACTGCGTTGCTGCAACGAACGCAAACTTATCCTTAGCTGCTTTAGCAATAGTTTCATTACTCCAAAGGGTTTTTCCGGTCGAAGCGTCGTATGCGCGTATTCCGTATTCATCTTTATCGTCGTAAATGTATTTGTAGGTATATTGTTTGCGGTTTTTGCCGGAACCTACACACACAACTCTTGCCCGCGACGTGCGATACGAGAAACAGTATTCGTTTACCGATTCGGTTTTCTGAATTTTACGTTCGGCAGCTCCCAGCGGAAGAATTATAACTCCGTCGTATAAAATTGAAGTTGGAATTTTCTGAACTGTAGGTAATTTGTCTGATTCCCAAAGTTTTTTGCCCGATTGCAGGTCGTAACTCATCATGCGTTTGTTGAAGTAGTCTACAGCATAAACCGAACCATTAGCTACTATAGGGTCAGGATTCGGGAACGGGGTTAAAACTGTTGTCATAAGCCCTTTCATCGAACTTGTTGTAAAGTAACATTCCCAGCTTTTTTCGCCTGTTTCCACGTCCAATACTGTAAGCCCGCTGTTGGTTTTCAGGTTTGGTTCGTGTTCAATAAATAATTTTCCATCGGCGTACATCATTTTTACATAAGGATCTTCGGTAATCCAATCGGAGCTTTGAGCAATAAAATGTTCTTTTTGCCACAACAACTTATCTGTTCCCATTTCATAAGCCATAAATTTCATTTTCCAGCTTTGCGCTTTGCTTGTTCCGGCGCCTAACAGAATACCCAACACATCAAATACAATGCTTTCGCGACCTTTCATTATCACGTAACAGTTTTTTTCAGGAATTTCGAGATAAGTGGCACGGGATGCGTTTTTCAGAGCTTTCCTTTTGTCGTAATAGTTGTCGATGTCGGTTACTTCCTCGCCTTTATTAGTCGTGAGGTACAACTGACTGTCTTTGCCCGTAATCACTTTTACCAAATCGTAATATTCCATTATAAAGCAGTCGAAATCGCGGGCTTTACCTGTAATGTCAAACGCTTTACTCCAGATAACTTCCCCTGTTTTAACGTTTACAAAATCAATTTTTTCTTTGGTGGGTAATAATACGCCATTTGTTTTGGGGTCGTAGTAGTTTTTGAACCCTTCTGACAGTTCGTACTTGCCAAAATCAGAGACATACTCATTACTTTTCCACAAAAGCTTACCATTAGTACCATCGATAAAATACTTTGTCGAAACGGCTTTTCTCGAATCTTCTTCAAACACAAGAATCACGTTAGCATTCTTATTCCAGTACTGGTTTGCAATTTTTTTTGCTCCGGTTTCTTTCTGAAAATTGATTTGCCACAGAATTTTTCCGGCGTTACCATCAAACATTACCATGTCTGACTTGTTGGAGCACAGAAAATACTTAAAATCGGAAGTGTGATCGTACTCTATCTCGTTTGGGTTAAACGGGAGAGTCAATGAACTAAGCGTTTTAAATTCGGCTGCATTAAGCACTGTTAATGTGCTTAGCAAAAAAATGAGAAATGTTAGTTTTTTCATGATGAAATTATTTAAAAAATAAAATTATATTTACGTAGAAAAAAACAACTAAAGCAATAATTGAAAAAACACTTTTTTATAATGGAATTATTGAGTGATTTTGCAAAAAAATAAAATCTATTTATTCAGTTAGTTCTTTATTAGTTTATTAACAACAAATTCACCAGTATGTAATTTAGCCCTTACAAAATAAACTCCCTTTGGTAGATGACCAATTGAAATAGATCTATCAAGATTTTCACTCTGTTTTAAAACCACTTTTCCATCTAAATTTGAAATAGTCAGGTTGTCTGTTGTTTTGGTGATTTGAATTTTTATTTTATCTACTGCAGGATTAGGAAAAATCAAAAAAATACCATTTATTTCCGGTTGATTAATATCTGTTGTCATCTCAACAATATTTGTAAATTGCTTCCATTGATTTGCGTTTTTATATAATTCCGATGCCCCAATTGGAACATATAAAATACAACTTTGAAAATTCATCGAATTAAAAACCTCATTTATACCTGTTAAATCTATAGGTACAGGTGAATAACTATAAAAGGTTGTAAGACCAGTGCAGGAAGTAAATGCAAATGCATTTATTGAGGATACAGTTGCCGGTATCGTAATTGTTGTTAATCCGGTACATTCTCTAAATGCCCTAATTCCAATTGAATTTACAGAAGAAGGAATGATGATTTTAGTTAATAGATTACAACCCCAAAATGCATCCGTTCCGATTGTTGTTACAGTTTCAGGAATATTAAAAATGTTAGACTTTGAAACAGAACATTGCAATATAGTTGTTTTATTTTTGTTATATAGATTACCCTCATAACTACTAAATGCACTATTATTATCATTCACAATAAATTTACCTTTAAAATATAAAAATGCATTTGGACCAATTGTAGTTACTGATGATGGTATAATAACATCCTGAAGACTAGTACACCCTGAGAAGGCCGAAGTGCCAATCAAAGTTAGTGTTTCAGGTAGTAATATTGTTTTAAGTGCGGTACACCCGTAAAATACTCCAACTCCAATCTGTAATGTAGTTTCTGGAAGGTT
>JAYRXP010000201.1:0-7657 GCA_041917395.1 Paludibacter sp. | reverse complement strand
TTTGTAGGCGATATTTTCGGTGCACCACTGGCTATCGAAGGTATTCTGGCATTTTTTATGGAAGCTACCTTTATTTCCATTATGTTTTTTGGCTGGAATAAGGTGAGCAAAGGTTTTCACCTGGCCTCAACCTGGTTGACTATTCTGGGGGCAACCTTATCTGCATTCTGGATTTTGGTGGCTAATGCATGGATGCAACATCCTGTTGGCATGGAATTTAATCCTGATACCGTTCGTAATGAAATGGTTGATTTCTGGGAAATCCTGTCGCCTTTTGCCTTAAACAAATTTCTGCACACGGTGTGGTCGAGCTGGATTGTGGGTTCGCTGTTTGTTCTTGGTGTAAGTTCATGGTTTTTGATTAAAAAACGCAATACTGATTTTGCTAAAAAGAGCATCAAGGTTGCTGCCGTTTTCGGGCTTACAGCTTCTATTCTGACTGCTTTGTCGGGCGATGGTTCGGCTTACAATGTGGCTCAGGAGCAGCCTATGAAACTGGCAGTTATGGAAGGTTTGTACGATGGACAAAACGGTGCTGAGTTGGTCGCTTTTGGCGTTTTAAACAGTGATAAAAAAGCCTACAACGATAGTGTTAATCCTTTTGTGTTTAAAATTGCTTTCCCGAAAGCGTTGTCGTTGCTGGCATACCGGGACCTGAATGCATTTGTTCCCGGAATGAATGATATTGTAAAGGGTGGTTACGAAACAAAGGATAAAACAGCCGTTTCGTTTGCCGAAAAACAAGCCCGAGGAAAAGTTGCGTTGAAGGCTCTTGCCAACTATAAACAAGCCAAACAAGCGAATGACACTGCCGCCGCAGCACTCCATAAGGATACTTTAATGGCTAACTACGACTATTTTGGATATGGCTATCTGGACAAACCTGAAGAGTCGATTCCAAACGTACCAACAGTTTTCTACTCGTTTCACCTGATGGTTACGCTGGGGATGTATTTCATAGCGATATTTGGTATATTCACGTTTATCAGCTTTAAACAAAAACTGCAACTCGAAAACTTCAACTGGTTGTTGTGGCTGGCGTTGCTGAGTATTCCGCTCGGTTATGTTGCATCGCAGTTGGGTTGGATTGTGGCTGAAGTTGGTCGTCAGCCATGGGCTATTCAGAACGTACTTCCGGTGAAGGCGTCCGTGTCAGCTATTTCATCACAATCGGTAAAAATTACATTCTTTTTATTCCTTACATTGTTTACCGCATTGCTCATTGCTGAAATCAGAATTATGCTCAAACAAATTAAAAATGGTCCACACCACGACTAATAGTCAGTTTCAGGGATTTATTATTTTAAATAACTAATTAAATACAATATTATGTTTACATATTCATTTCTACAGCATTACTGGTGGTTTATTATTTCGCTGCTGGGTGGTATTTTGACTTTTTTGTTATTTGTGCAGGGTGGACAATCAATGTTGTTTTCGCTGGCAAAAACCGAAGATGAACGTCGTTTGTTGGTAAATGTGCTCGGCCGCAAGTGGGAATATACTTTTACAACGCTGGTTACATTTGGAGGTGCTTTTTTTGCATCATTTCCATTGTTTTATTCAACCAGTTTCGGAGGTGCGTACTGGGTTTGGATGGCTATCCTGTTCTGTTTTATCATTCAGGCTGTTTCGTATGAGTTTCAGTCGAAGCCGGGTAATACTTACGGAAAAACGACATACCGTGTGTTTCTGTTCATCAACGGATTGCTTGGTACAATATTGATTGGTGCAGCAGTGGCAACTTTTTTCACAGGTTCCGATTTTATTGTAAATAAAGCGAATATTACACAGCAGTTGGCTCCGGTTATAAGCCGTTGGGGTAATGAGTGGCATGGCCTGGAAGCTCTTCTGAATCTTCGCAACTGGATGCTGGGACTGGCAGTTTTCTTTTTGTCGCGCACGCTGGCTTCGTTGTTTTTTGTAAACCGATTAAACGACGAAATTCTTGAAAAACGTTCGCGTAAAGCGGTCTTGGTAAATGCACTTCCCTTTCTGGTTTTCTTTCTGACTTTTGTAATCTGGACAATGCTGGCCGAAGGATTTGCCGTAAATCCTGAAACTTCGGAAGTGTATCTCGAAAAATATAAATATTTTTTCAACCTGATACAAATGCCGGTTGTGCTGGTGCTTTTCCTGTTGGGAGTAGTTGCTGTTTTGTGGGGGATTGGAGGTACAGTTTTCAGCGAGAAATTCAAAAAAGGAATTTGGTTCAGCGGTGCCGGAACTATTGTAACGGTTTGTAGCTTGTTTTTACTTGCAGGTTACAATAATACAGCCTATTATCCTGCAACGCCAGATTTGCAAAGCTCACTTACAATTTTTAATTCATCGTCGAGTGAGTTCACGCTTAAAGCTATGACAATTGTTTCAGTTTTAATACCATTTGTTTTAGCCTACATTTTTTATGCGTGGCGATCGATGGAAAAGAAACGTACGGACATTGCTGATATTAACAGCGATGATCATGCTTATTGAGGCTTAGCAATAGCTTCATAAACAACAAAATAAACCCACGTTGCTTTTAGCTGCGTGGGTTTATTTTATTGCGGTCACGGAGTGAAAATTAATTGTAAAACAAATATTTTCAACTTTGAAAATGGAGATATCTGTTCAGAATTATAATTCTTCGTTGGTTTTTACTTTTTCCAGCAAGGATTTAAGTTTAGCCACAATTTTCGGATTCTCTTCAGCCACATTGATCGTTTCTCCCGGATCAGATTTCAGGTTGTAAAGTTGTGCTACATTCAGGTTGCCCAGTTCTGTGTTTGTGTCTTTATTCATTCGGGCAAATTTGCTTGGTTCAATATATTTCCAACCGTCAGAAATAATTGACAACACATTGTAAATGTTTTGTTTAACAACATATTTGCGGCCTTTTTTATCTTTCCCGGTTAAAGCTTTTAATCCATTGTCGCTGTCGGGAGCTTCGCTTTGTTTTAATTTGTAGCCGGTTATAGCTGCGAATGAGGCATACCAATCAAGTTGAGAAACAAGAGCTGTGGAAACTGCGGGTTTTACTTTTGCAGGCCAGTGTACAATCTGAGGAATATGCGTACCAGCCTCAAAACTGCTGTATTTTCCTCCTCGAAAAGGTCCCCAGGGTTTATGAGCTCCGAGCAATTCTACCGCCTGATCCTGATAACCATCGTCGATAACCGGGCCGTTATCGCTCGAAAGAATAACCAATGTGTTTTCTTCCAGATTCAGTTTTTTAAGTTTATCCATTACCTGTCCAACAATCCAGTCGAATTCAAGAATGGCGTCGCCACGTGGCCCTAAACCACTTTTCCCCACAAATCGGGGATGCGGCACACGCGGCACGTGCACATCCTGCGTTCCGAAGTAAAGGAAAAACGGATGATTTTTATTTGTCTCTATAAATCCGAGCGCTTTGGCAGTAATGCTGTCGGCAATATTTTCGTCTTTCCACAACGCTGATTTTCCTCCTTTCATAAATCCGATACGCGAAATGCCATTCACAATAGCCTGATCGTGCCCATGACTTGGGTGCATTCGAAGCAATTCAGGGTTATCTTTGCCGGTAGGTTCGCCTTCAAAATTCTTAATGTAACTTACCGAAATCGGGTCGTTTGGATCCAGATTCACTACGCGTCCGTTTTCCATAAATACACAGGGAGTGCGGTCGCCGGTGGCAGCCATAATATACGAATAGTCGAAACCAAGTTCTTTCAGACCCGGTGTAATCAGTCCGTTCCAGTTTTGTTTGCCCGTCTCGTTACCCAGACCCAAATGCCATTTGCCAACGGCACCGGTCTTGTACCCCATCGATTGCATCATGCGTGGCATGGTGTGTTGCTCCGGTTTAATAATCAGGGCAGCATCGCCTGCGGCAATACCTGTTCCTTCTTTCCGCCATGCATACTGACCGGTAAGCAACGCATAACGCGAAGGTGTGCTGGTGGCGGCTCCGCAGTGTGAATCAGTAAACCGAATGCCTTCTGCGGCCAGTTTATCTACATTCGGAGTCTGAACTTTGGAATAACCATAACAACTGAGGTCTCCATAACCGATATCGTCGGCATAAATGAGTACAATATTCGGCTTTGTTTGCTTCGAAGCAGCTTTGCTTGCTGCGGTAATACCTGCAAGTGGTATAAGTGAAAGTGATAATGAAGGTATTAATTTCATCTGTTTATAATTTGTTTTTTAATTGTCAGATGGAACTCGCACATAAACATCTCTTTGTGTGTCAAAGTTTATTTGTCGTGCTCGTTTCATGATGTGATGATTAATAGATGAATAATTTTTCACGTTTAAAACCATTTACAGCTAAAATGTAAACACCTGAAGGTAAATCCGAAAGGTTTGTTTTTGTGTTCGATGTAATTTGTTTTAAATGCATCCCCTGCATGTTTAATAAATTTATGGAGTCCAAAGATACGGAATTTATTACTAAATTTTTGCCTGCTGCGTTAAATTGGTAGTCCAATTGCGCTTTTTTAGAAACCACATTGTTGATGGTGGTAATCTCGTTCATGCGCGATTGCAGGTTATTATTATATGTATTTACTAAACTTTCGGGTATAGAAGGTGTTGAAATCTGATTTAAGTAAATGGTACCGGTTGAGGTCAGATTACCGTTGGCATCCAAAAGCTATCACTCTTTTGCGATTCTACCTGATCCGTTTGAAACATGCCTGTAATATGTTAAAAAACTAAACTGGAAATGTGTCTGTTGTTGCTTATTTGGATTTATCAGTCAATCTGTTCCAACATCTTTTCGAGTTCACCGTCAAGTTCGTGCAGTTGTTTTTTGCAAATTTCGAGCAAAATCGCTGCACGTTTCACTTTTTCGGCAATAACGTCCATATTTAGTGTTGTGTCGTTTTCCAGTGTTGCAAGTATCTGTTCCAGCTCAGCGAGAGCTTCGTTGTAAGTAATTTTTTGTTTTGACATTTCTTCTGAAATTTGAAATTAAGAAAATTATGAACCCAGAAAAAAAATGCTATTCGTCGGAAAAATGCACCAATACATGCCGGTACGAACTGAAAATCTTTGATTTTGAAACGTAACCGATATATCGTTTTGAATCGTCTACAACAGGCAGATTCCAAGCTCCGGTGTCTTCAAAAAGCTGCATTACTTTTTCCATTGGCAATTTGTAGTTGATTGTTGCCGGAGGCGAAATCATTAATTTACGAACGGTAAACCGCTGATAAAGTTCAGGACGAAACATAATATTGCGTACTTCGTCGAGTAGCAAAACTCCCAATAACTGTCGGGTTGTGGGGTCGACAACCGGAAAAATGTTCCTGTTTGATTGTGAAATCACTTTTACCAATTCTCCCAGTGTCATCTCGGGTGCAAGTTCGGTAAGGTCAGTCTCAATCACATTGCTTGTTTTTAGCAATGTGAGCACTGCTTTGTCTTTGTTGTGTGTCAGTAATTCGCCTTTTTGAGCCAAACGCATGGCGTACAGACTGTGTGGTTCAAAAAGTATGATAGTGAGGTAAGAAACTGTGGAAACAATCATTAAAGTCATAAACAGATTGTATCCTCCTGTCAGTTCAGCAATCAAAAAGATGCCTGTAAGCGGAGCGTGCATAACACCCGACATCAATCCTGACATTCCGGCCAACGCAAAATTTTCGTCCGGAACATGAAAGCCAAAAATCTGAAATAAGTGTGCAACCACATAGCCCGTGAGCGCCCCGATGAATAGTGAAGGAGCAAAAATACCTCCTACACCACCTGCACCATTTGTTGCCGCTGTTGCAAAAATCTTAAATCCAACAATCAACGAGAGGTAGATGATAATCACCCATGGACTTTCGCCCAAATTAAGAAAAAGACTTCGGTCGAGTACCGAGTGAGAATTGCCGTTGAGCAGCGCACCTATAGTATCGTAGCCCTCGCCATAAAGTGGTGGGAAAATAAAAATCAACACACTAAGCATAATAGCTCCAATGGCAAATTTTGAATACGGATTTTTATACCGGCGAAAAAACTGCTCTATTCGGTTAATTCCACGCGTAAAATACAATGAAACCAGTCCGCAAACAATTCCCAACAAAATGAGATGTGGAATTCTGTTTACATCAAATTCTTCGATAATAGTAAATTTGAACATAAACGAACTCCCTGAAAGGATGTAAGACATGGCCGTGGCTGTTACAGATGAAATAAGCAGCGGAACAACCGAGGTCAGCGTCATATCGAGCATTAAAACTTCGAGCACAAAAACCAGTCCGGCAATGGGGGCTTTAAAAATTCCACCGATAGCTCCGGCAGCACCACACCCAACCAACAACATAAGTGTTTTTTGATCGAGTTTAAAAAACTTGCCCAAATTAGAACCAATAGCCGACCCTGTTAGTACTATTGGCGCTTCGGCTCCAACCGAGCCTCCAAATCCGATGGTGATGCTGCTGCCCACAAGCGAAGACCAAATATTATGAAGTTTCAGAATGCTTTTTCGTTGAGAAATGGCATATAAAATGCGTGTAACCCCGTGACTAATATCGTCTTTTACGATCTTACGCACAAATAACGATGTGAGGAGAATTCCGATAGCAGGGAAGACAAGATACCAGAAGTTTACATTATTACGACTGAAACTTTCGGTCAGAAAATGTTGAATAAGATGGATAGATGATTTGAGCAGGAATGCTGCAAATGCTGCAAAAATACCTGTTGCAAGGCTTAGTAATAGCAGGAACTGACGATGATTAATGTGCTGTTCGCGCCAGGCTATCATCTTCTCGTACCACAATTTCTGATCTGTCATAAACTTTATAGCTATAAAAACGAGATACAAAGATAGCTAAAAATTCAGGTATTCAAAATCAGACGCCTTTTCCTTTGAATAAAATTTCGATGGTCAGAATCAGTATTCGCAAATCATTGATTAATGACATGTTTTCGATATAAATAATGTCGTAATTCAGACGTTCTACCATTTTTTCAATTGTGTCTGAGTAGCCAATTTTTATTGGACCCCATGATGTTAGTCCCGGACGAATTTTATATAACAGACAGTAATAGGGAGCCTGTTCAATAATCTGGTTAATATAATATTTTCGCTCAGGGCGCGGTCCAACCAAACTCATTTCTCCTTTCAGAATATTCCAGAATTGAGGTAGCTCATCTATTCTGTATTTCCTCAGTATTCGTCCGATACCTGTTACCCGATCATCATTTGCACTACTCAACTTTGGAGTGCCAGCCTCTGCATTTGTGTGCATAGTTCTGAATTTAAGGATGTCAAATGGCCTTCCTTGTCTGCCTATACGCTCTTGTTTGTAAAATACAGGCCCTTTTGAATCCCGCTTTATTGCAATTGCAAAATAGATAAACAGAGGTGCCAACAAAAGTAACATGGCGAATGACACTACAATGTCTATAAAGCGTTTCACTGCTATTTGCCAGTTAGACATGTGCAAATCGGTTAAACTAACCAGAGGCTGAATGCCTGCATCGCCAATACGGGCACTCCCGGTCAGTATTTCGTAAAGACGCGGAGTGAACCGGATTTCAATATTATGTTTGTAAAGCGAATTGATATAGCCAAATAATTTCAATTCATCCGGATCGTCGAGAGCAATGATTGCTTCCTCTATTTGATGACTTTCTATAATGTGGTCTATCTGGTTAAATGAACCAATGATTTTATCTCTGGGAATAGTCGTTGTTG
>JAYRXP010000200.1:0-3144 GCA_041917395.1 Paludibacter sp. | reverse complement strand
TGACCACCGCTGCCAACATTTCTCAATTCATAAGATTCTCGCTTGTGGGTATGTTGAACACATTAATCACATTACTTACTATCTGGGTATTTCTAAATGTGTTTTCTGCGTCGCAATATACGGCTAATGTGGTGGGGTATATTTTGGGTGTTATAAACAGTTATGTCTTCAACAAATTATGGACGTTTAATAACCGTTCGAAAGTGAGTGTTACGTTTATTAGATTTATATTTGTTTTTGGCATTTCGTATTTAATTCAATTGGGTGCACTTGCTTTGCTACTTAATTTCACTTCTCTGAAACCTTTTATCGGCCAAATTATTTCTATGGTTGTGTACACAATTATAAATTTTGCGTTCAACAAGCTTATTACTTTTAAGAACTAAAAAAAACGGCTGTCAACATCAGTCAACAGCCGTTGTTATAGAAGTTTTTTATTTTAAAGCAGCTCTACACTACGTTTTACAAAATTAGCCAAAGCTTCACCTTTCAGCATATTATTAGCAAGCAATGCCAGATCGATTAACTGACGTACCTGTTTGTTTTCGGCAGCAAAAGCCTTGTAAACAGCTTTTTTCTTTTCGCCAAGTTCATCCATTTGCTTTGCCAACGCACTCAGCTCATCTTTTTCGGTAGTTGGAATCTCCTCGTCTTTTTTTCCTTTATGACTTTCTTTCAACGCATCGTGTTTGGCTTTAACGTCTGCAAGCTGAGTCGAAAATGGAGTCACTTCAGTTCCACAAGCCAACTCTTCATCTTTCAGGAGTTTTTCGACTACTGGATGAGCCGTGTTTACAATCAGATTGTAGCTGTCAGGCATTTCGCCATAAAAGCTCATCATGCCGCCCTGCAGAGCCGACATTTCTTTCATTCGACGCATAAACTCGTTTTGTGTTACAAACACAGGATTTGTACTTGCCGATAACTGTTCGAATGTAACTATAAAATTGGCCTTTTCAACTTTCGGAAGTTGCGAATCGAACACAGTTACCAACGCATCAAGCTGCTCGTCGGTTAGTGCCACTTTTTCAACATCATCTTTCTGTATTATTTTGTCAATCACGTCACTGTCAACGCGCACAAAACGGGTTTTTTCAAACTTCTGCTCCAACTGACTTACCACATGCACATCCAGTTGTCCGTCCATAATAAGCACATCGTAACCCTTGTCTTTTGCAGCCTGAATATAACTGTAATGTTCGTCGGCGTTATTAGCGTACAAATAAATTAAATCACCGTTTTTGTCTTTTTGATTTTCACTTACCAATGTTTTGTATTCGTCAAAAGTGAAATATTTACCATCAACGTTTTTCAGCAATGCAAATTTTTCAGCACGCTCGTAAAATTTTTCGTCGCTGAGCATTCCGTATTGGATAAAAATCTTGAGATTATCCCATTTTTCCTCAAAATTGGCACGATCAGCCTTAAAAATTTCGGACAAACGATCCGCCACTTTTTTGGTAATATGACTCGATATTTTCTTCACATTACCATCACTCTGCAGGTAACTACGCGAAACGTTTAACGGAATATCCGGCGAATCGATCACACCATGCAACAATGTAAGATACTCCGGCACTATATTTTCAACATGATCGGTAACAAACACCTGATTGCAATACAACTGAATTTTGTTGCGTTGTATATCGATATTGTTTTTAATTTTCGGGAAATAAAGAATACCGGTGAGGTTAAACGGATAATCCACATTGAGGTGAATATGGAAAAGCGGATCTTCACTCATTGGATGCAGTTCGCGATAGAAAGCAGCATAGTCTTCGTCTTTCAGATCGGCAGGTTTACGTGTCCATGCCGGATTGGGATTATTGATAATATTGTCCTCGTCCGTTTCTACATTTTTACCATCTTTCCATTCTTTTTTCTTACCAAAGGCAATTTCGATTGGTAAAAACTTACAGTATTTGGTAAGCAGTTCCTGAATTTTCGATTCTTCCAGAAAATCTTTGTTTTCATCATCAATATGCAATACAATATCAGTTCCCCTATCCGATTTAATGGTATCTTCGAGTGTATATTCCGGGTCTCCTTTGCACGACCAGTGTTGTGCTATCGCACCTTCTTTGTGCGACTGAGTAAAAATTTCCACTTTTTTTGAAACCATAAACGACGAGTAGAAACCAAGTCCAAAATGGCCAATAATGGCCTGAGCATCGTTTTTATATTTTTCGAGAAATTCCTCAGCTCCTGAAAAAGCAATCTGATTGATGTATTTTTCTATTTCTTCTCCGGTCATACCAATACCACGGTCAGATATTGTGAGTGTTCCCTTCTTTCTGTCAATCGACACCCTTACTTTCAGTTCGCCAAGTTCGCCTTTAAATTCACCAACCGACGCCAATGTTTTAAGTTTTTGAGTAGCATCTACGGCATTCGACACTAATTCACGCAAAAATATTTCGTGATCGCTGTACAAAAATTTTTTAATAACGGGGAAAATATTGTCACTCGTTACCCCAATGTTTCCTTTTGCCATTGTTTATTGTATGATTATTAGTTATTTAATTATAATTAAAAATATAAGCGTAAGTTATCTGAAATAAATAAAATCTGACCCTACAAGTCAAATAAAGTGCCAAAGCAGGTTTGGTGACAAAATGACAGCAAAATATTTTTGACATAAACAAACATAATTAATCCCGAACAATTTGTCAATTCAAAAAAAACAACTATTTTTGCAGTCCGAATTGAGAAACAGAAAAAAAATAACAATAATATACTAAGCAATGAAAAGGACATTCCAACCTTCACAAAGAAAAAGAAGAAACAAGCATGGTTTCCGTGAAAGAATGGCAACTGCTAACGGTCGCCGCGTATTAGCATCTCGTCGTGCAAAAGGCAGAGCAAAACTTACGGTTGCCGATGAAGGACGCCACAAAGCGTAACGATTCTGCTTCAACAAGAATAAAGAAAGTAAAGACCTCGACAGAAGTTTTTACTTTTTTTGTTTCAATTAATTCGTAAAAGCAATTTTTTCATTACTTTTGGCAGTATTTTAGTCGAATATCAGAGTCAAAGACAAATATTACTATGGATTTTAAAAAGTTCTGGTCCGAATCGCTGGGCGGTTTTATTCTGAAACGGATTTTGCTTGCAACAGCCATTTTAGTTGCCCTTTCGTGGATT
>JAYRXP010000199.1:0-2864 GCA_041917395.1 Paludibacter sp. | reverse complement strand
TCAAAATGCAAAAAATGATAATCCCAATACCTAAACCTTTCATGCCCCAAAGGTTTCTTCTAAATCCGAAATTAATATTTTCTGTAAATAGTAAATCGAAATTTTTTACATCCCTTGTTTGAGCTATTAAATAATTTGTACAACTTTCATAAACTGCATCACTTTCTAATGGATTATCAAGTTCCTCTTGTTCTGTTGGCATACTTATATTAGGCAAGAGTTTCCCTAATCCTAAATGATACCTTTGTTTAGTATGCTTATCAATATGGGTATCTGAGATTGTCTAATTTATCCGCACACAAAATTCTCTGAAAAAGAGACTTAACTTTGTGAGATGGAGAAACAAATTAACAAGAAGAAACATCGTAAATACGATGCTGGTTTCAAACAAGAAGCTGTCAAATTAGTACAGGCTGGTCGGAGCGTTTCGGATGTTTCAAAGAGTCTTGGCATTGGCGAGAATTTGCTTTATAAATGGCGCAATGATGCCAAAATAGAGACGCTTTCGACCACACAGGAGACTTTGAATGAAACAGAGTTACTACGTAAGCAAGTGCGTCAATTGGAACAGGAGCGCGACATTTTAAAAAAAGCTTTGATTATTTTCAGCCAAAAAACGTGATTGAAATTTATGAAGTCATTCAGATTTTGAGTCCTCATTATCCCGTTCGTACGCTTTGTAAGTCCTTAAAAGTGAGTTTTAGTGCTTATTATGCTTGGAAACGTGAGGAAAGTCATGTACAAAGTGTGGAAAAGTCCACACGCGCAGAGCAAGTTAAAGAGGTCTTTGAGGCGCATCGGCGGCGTTATGGTGCTATTCGAGTTAGTAAAGAGTTAAGGCGACAGGGCGTTAATATTGGTCGTCACCAAACGGCTACGTTAATGAAACAGCAAGGTTTAATAGCGATACAACCTAAAAGTTTTGTTCCTAAAACAACCCAAACTGATCCAGATATAGCACGAAGCGATAACCTTTTGTTGGACAGACCAAAAGTGAGTCGACCTTATGAAGTTATAGGTAGTGATATTACTTACTTGCCACTTCGAGACGGTAATTGGGCATATTTGGTTGCTTTTCAAGACGTTTTTACCCGTGTAATCGTCGGTTGGGCATTAGAAGATAATATGCGTACTGAACTTATTGTCAAAGCATTACAAAAGGCAATTGATAGAAAACCACTACCAAAAGGCTTAATTGTTCATTCTGATGGTGGCAGTCAATACAGTTCAAAAGAATTTAGACAGTTATTGAAAAAACATCAATTTGTCCAGAGTATGACGCGAAAAAACAACCATTACGACAATGCGCAGGCAGAAAGTTTATGGTCACGTTTCAAAGCCGAGTTATTAGAAAAAGGTGTATTTGATTCTTTGCAAGACGCTTACACCGAAACTTTTGAGTACATCGAAATTTATTATAACAGGCAAAGATTACATTCAGGCTTGAATTATCAATTTCCCTGTACCTTTGAAAAACAGTTTTGGGATGACCAAAATGCCAAAAGCTAACTTAATCTTTTACAATTAACCGTGCGGATAAATTAGCACACCTCATAAAAAGTGAGCTGCACGGAGTAAAAAGACTTTTTACTCTGTAAAAAAGTGCGTTGCACAGAGTAAAAAGCATTGAGTTATTTATCTTTCACTTGCCAGCACTTTCTTTTCAATCACTTTCACAATCTCTTCTACGCCATCTTCTAAAGGCAAAACGACTGGAATACCGAGTTTTTTGCGGAGTTTTTCTTGGATTTTACGGGCTTTTTCGAGGGTCAAACCGTGTGTATTGAGTGTGACCGCAAGGGTTTTTGCGCCGAACATTTTGATTAATTCAATCTCTGATTTTACTGAGGGGATGCGGGCTTTGATATTGTCTTCTGTGCCTTCATAAAATTCTCTGGCAGGAATTGCTTGCAGGATAACCCATTTGGCACGAGCAGACACCAAAAACTCTGAACCTGTGGGCCCAATCGGATTGCGGAGTGCCGATTGTCCATTGAGAAACATAATATCGGGATTTTGTTCGTCGAAACATTTGACGATTTGTGCCTCTAACTCGCCTGTTAGGAAATCGTTGATGGTCGAATCGAAGATAAACGCATAACGTCCATCTTGCATCCAACCTGTTTGACCAGTCGAAATGATGTGTGCATTATAACCTTTTTCGCGCATCGCTTCGACCAAAAACCGTGATGTTGTCCGTTTTCCGACCGCACAATCCATTCCCAAAACAGCAATACGAGGTGTGGTGACTCGACCAATTTCGCCCGACCAATACGACATTTCGGAAGGTGTTTTGGTGCGTCGCACATCGGTTATGGTGACACCGTGTTGTGTAGCCAGAGCGACAAATTCTGTTTTTTCATTGAGTTTTTCGTGCAAGCCATTGACGATGTTCAATTTATGCTCAATGCCTTGTTTCAGAACAGCGAGCATTTCGGGCGGTATTTTTCCGCCTGCGACAGCGACACCAATGATAAGATACTGAGGGGGTGTCTCCAGTGTTTGCAAAGCGGTTTCGATGTCAGCAAAAATAGGGATATTGCGGTGTTTACCATCCAAAACTTCGCCTGCATCGCGCCCTGCGGTTGCAAAATCAATCACACCGACTATTTGAAATCTGTCGCTGCCACGTACTAAACCGTGGGCGGTTTTACCATTTTCGGTATCGAAAAGACCGTGGGTAAGAATAAGAGCTGGTTCTTTTGTCATCATAAAATTAGGTTTTACGTTTTACAAAGCTAAGAAAGTGTTTTTATTCTGCAATTATACCTTAAAATAAGGTGTGGGTGACAGTTTTGTTCGGTTAAGTAATCTTTCGGGTGTTTGATACTCACTGTTTTACGCTACGCGCAAAAGACGTACTT
>JAYRXP010000198.1:0-2635 GCA_041917395.1 Paludibacter sp. | reverse complement strand
TTTCGATGGTTTTGAATTGGAGTAGGTCGCTGTCATTCAGTTCCATCTCTTCGGGGAAAAGTAACTGCTGCGAATGGGCTGCATGTTGCTCAATTTCTTTCAGATACGATTCGTACAGAATGCGCACATGAGCTCTGTGTTGGTCTATAATGAGCATTCCCGATTTTATGCCGGTAATAATAAAACGGCTTTTGAACTGAAAATTCGACGATTGAAGTTCTTCTCCCAGCGATATTTTTTGTTGCTCAGGTTCCGACTCTATAAGTAAGTGTTCGACGGTCGAAGGCGCTTCCTGTTCGTCGGATATTTGCGCATCAGGAAAATAAGCGGTGGTGTCGGGTTGCTTGTTTTCTTTTTCAAATCCTCCGTACAGTTTTTCCCAGTCGAACGATTGCCGTTTGTACGACGAATTAAATGGATTGTAGTCCGGATTGAACGATGTTTGCGGAGGTTTTACGTTTTCAATATTGATTTTTACGGGAATTTCCGGCGCATCCTCGCGGTCGAAATCGATGGAAGGTACAACATTGAATTTGCCGAGAGCCTCTTTTACGGCAGCCGAAAGTATCGACCAGATTGCCTGCTCGTTCTCAAACTTTATTTCTGTTTTTGTGGGATGAATATTAATGTCGATTGTTTGCGGGTCGACCTCAAAATAAATAAAGTAACCCGGATTGTCGGTGTTTTGAATCAGTTGACTGTAGGCCAGTGTAACCGCTTTGTGAAAATACGGATGGCGCATATATCGTCCGTTTACAAAAAAATACTGCTGTGCCGACTTTTGAGCATATTCAGGTTTTGTAATATATCCCACAATGCTAACCAGTCCGTTCGAAGTCTCGATGTTCAAAAGTTGTTGCTGAATCTTTTTTTTCTGGCTGCTGAAAACGTTGTCGATACGCATTTTGAGACTCGATGCGGGTAGTCTGTACATTTCTTCATCGCCATCGAAAAAAGAAAATTCGATAGTCGGGTTTACCAATACAATCCGGTAAAATTCGGTCAGAATATGTGATTTTTCGACATTATCGCTTTTCAGAAATCTGCGACGGGCCGGAACATTGAAAAACAGATTTTTAACAAAAAAAGTAGTGCCGGCTTCGCATTGCACAGGTTCCTGTTTGAAAACGCGTGTTCCGGCAATTTCAACCATCACACCCAGTTCATCTTCGGGCCGGCGTGTGCGCATTTCCACCTGAGCAACCGCTGCAATCGAAGCCAGTGCTTCGCCACGAAAACCCATTGTTCGAAGTTCGAATAAATCCGCAGCTTCTTTTATTTTTGATGTAGCATGTCTTTCAAATGCCATTCGCGCATCTGTTTCGCTCATGCCTTTTCCGTTGTCCGACACCTGAATAAGGGTGCGTCCGGCATCTTTTATAACAATCTGAATAAATGTGGCGCCGGCATCAATGGCATTTTCTACCAGTTCTTTCAATACAGATGCCGGCCGCTGAATTACTTCGCCGGCCGCAATCTGATTGGCAACCGAATCAGGTAAGAGATGGATAATGTCGCTCATTACAATCAAATATACTTTTCTTCGAAATTGATTGTGGCATCGTTTACATATTGCCTGATGTTTTGTTCATCCTCTAATTTGCAAATCAACAACACATTATCCGATTCTGCCACAATGTAACCTTCTAAATCCTGAATTACGGCTAATTTGTCGCCGGGCAATGCGACGATATTCTTTTTACTACCATAAAACATACTGTTGCATTTCAGAGTTACGTTTTGGTCCTTATCCTTTGGCGACATTTCGTAAAGCGAGCCCCAGGTGCCTAAGTCTGTCCAACCGAAATCGGAACACAGCACGTGTACGTTTGTTGATTTTTCCATGATGCCGTAGTCGATCGAAATATTCTGGCATGTAGGGTACATCTGATCGATAAATGCTTGTTCGTCAGGAGTATTGTAGACAGATTTTCCTTCTTCGAATTTAGAAGCAACTTCCGGCAAAAGATTTGTAAATGCACTGTCGATAGTCTGCAAATTCCACAGGAATATGCCCGAGTTCCAGAAAAACTCACCTGTTTCAAAAAATATCTGAGCAAGTTCAACATTTGGCTTTTCGGTAAATGTTTTTACTTTGCGGAGCGCGGTGTCGCCTTCGGCAATCTGAATGTAGCCGTACCCGGTCTCAGGTCTGCTGGGTTTTATACCTAAAGTCAATAACGAATCGTTTTTTTCGACAAAATCCAGTCCTGTTTTTATGGTTTCCAGAAAATCGTTTTCCTTCAATATCAGGTGGTCCGATGGAGCCACAACTATATTGGCCTTGTTGGTAATAGCTTTTATTCGGTTAACGGCATAAGCTATACAGGGAGCTGTGTTGCGACGGTTGGGCTCAAGCAATACCTGATTGGCTTTTATTTCGGGTAATTGCTCCAGTATGAGGTCTTTGTATATGACATTCGAAACAATCAGAATATTTTCAGCCGGTACAACGTGGCGAAAACGGTCGAAAGTCATCTGTAGAAGAGACCTGCCGGTGCCAAAGAAATCGAGAAACTGTTTCGGACGATTGTTGCGGCTGAAAGGCCAGAAACGGCTTCCAATGCCACCGGCCATAATGATGCAATAGTTATTTTCCATGTTTTTAAATCAATAAATGTGTTCCTTGTTTGCT
>JAYRXP010000197.1:0-4712 GCA_041917395.1 Paludibacter sp. | reverse complement strand
TGGCAGGAACAGAACTGGATTTGATCGGTTACTGGCAAATGGATGAAGGTATTAACAGCTTTATTTTTGATAAATCGAACATTAGCAAAAGTTACAACGAAAATCATATTTCGCTGGTTGGAGCTGTCACTTCGGATGCCGTGCCTACCCTGGATCAGTTGTCGATTAAAACAACCACTGACAATAATGGAAATTATATTATTCAGGGAGTTCCCTATAAAGGAAATGGCTCAACCTATCAGGTGGTACCGGTATTGGGAACGCATGAATTTGAACCGGCCAAACAATTAATATTTATCGGAGGTACCAGCTCCGAAGTTCAGAGCAAAATCAATTTCAAAGATATTTCTTCGTTTAAAATAAGTGGTGATATCTTCTACGAAAATACAACTTATCCGGTCGAAGGTGTTGAATTTTTAGTCGATGGAAATACCTGTACGCGCGATAATGTTGTATTGGTTTCGGATGCCAACGGACATTACGAAATTGATGTTCCGATAGGGGAGCATAAAATCACCCTGCGCAAGAACGGGCATATTTTTGCCGATGCTAATGCCGACGCAACCCTTAAACTGGGTCTGAAGTATAATTTTAATGTGAATAAATCAAATATTAATTTTGTTGACCAAACAAAAGTAACATTGGTGGGCCGGGTTACGGGTGGAAACGTTCAGGAAACAAAACCCATCGGATTTAACAGAAGTAAAGCCAATATCGGGTTGGCAGTAGTTAAACTACAACCGAAACAGAAGCAGAAATACTCTTTAAATACCTTACCCGATTCGTTGATTTATAACAGCAATGATAAAGATATTAAAAGTATAGCAAAAGTCAGGAACGGTGAAGACATTATAAGAATAGTAACCGACCCTGCCAACGGAGAATTCTCTGTTCAGGTTCCACCTGTTCCGATGACAGTAACGAGTGTAAGCGCAGGTAGTTTAACCAGTAACGATTTTAAATATGGAAATCTGCCTCCTGTGGATATGAATCCTCTGATTGCCAGCATTGATACTATTCATAACGGAACTAAAGTTGTTGATGGAGTTACCGTTACGGCTATAGACTCATGTAAATATAACCAACGATTAAATATCACCTACATTGCACCCAAAGCTGAATTCATTATTCGCGATAAAAATTACAGCTGGAAAGCATTTGGCGATAGCCTGTATAATTATGTAGACCCGAACAATCCGGCAAATAATAAAACCTTATCGCTGGTAACCCGAAATACCAGTGGAAATGCTGTATACAAGACTTCTTATCCGGTATTTACACAGGGAAACTATTATACATTCGATATTGTAGCCTACGAAAAGTACATTAACCCTGCTACAAAGGATAGTGATTTTGTGTATCTGAAGAATGCATCCATCAGTATCGAAAATAAACTAAGTACGAAATCTGAAAAAACTGTTTATACGCTCGACTCGCTGGGTAGGTATACGTACAGATTTATGGTGGCAAATCCGAATATCGTTAGTCCTTATACAAAAGGAATGACAGCAAGCATTGAGCACAACGGTGTGGTGGAAGCCTGGACCGGAACCTTAAATGCGATAGTAACCGGAGCTGTACCGGTTGGCGGAGTTGATTTTGTGACCAAAGGCCCCGATCAGGTAATTGCGGTTTTGCGCGACCCTCCGGGATCGAATAGTTATGCTACGCTCGAAAAGGGATCAAGTGTGTCCAGTACCAAATCCTATACAGGTATTGGTAAAGAATCGACAGGGCATAAATTTATTGCCAATTTGGGAGGTGAACAAAGTATTGGCATTGGATTAATCATTGAAACTAAAAACAAACTGGATATCGGAGGAGGAATAGAACAATCGGTAGAAGGATCGGATGGAACATCGCGAACTGAATCCTATTCGTTTACCGAATCAATTTCCACTTCCTCTTCGACCGATTATATCGGAGCTAATGGCGATTTGTACATAGCCAATTCGTCTAATATCGGCTTTGCCAAATGTAATCAGCTGTCACTCACTTCCACAGGAACTGTTAAGCTCGGCTCAAGTTATATATTTGTGCCAATGGGCGATTCAACTTCTGTGAGATATACACAAAGTCATATTGTAAATACATTGCTACCCAAATTAAGAGAACTAAGAAACAGTTTGCTGGATACTACTGCCATCAACACAACACCCGGTGCTAAGTCGAAGTATTATACCACAAAATCAATCCTGGACGATGATTTTGGTGCCAACGGAACGTACACGTGGATACAACCTGCAACATTTAATAAACTTTGTATTGATTCTGTGTTGTTTTACAACAATCAGATTAATAACTGGGAGAAGCTAATCCGTGATAACGAGATGGAAAAACTGTATGCCTCGGGTAAATCGCCGGAAGGAAATACAAGTACCATAAAGTACAACGTGAAAAATATTTCGTTTGATGCAGGAGCCATTCTGGGCAACTCGTATACCCGTACTTCAAATACGACGAAAACACATAGTGCTTCGTGGGAATTACAGGCTGTTTTCTCATCAGAAGCAGGTTTAACCGTAGGTGGATTTGGTTTTACACTTGAAAACGAAGCACAAACCGGTGGTGGTGAGGAAATGACAGAAGAAGATGCGGTAGAAAATACCGTAACCTATTCGTATACCCTGGAAGATGGCGATGCCGGAAACTATTTCTCGGTGGATGTATTTACACCCCAATCGTATACGGTAACACCCCAGGCGAAAACGCATTTGAACTATGACGGGAAAGATGAGAAAAGCTTCGCTGTAAGTGATGTTGAACGCGAAGGCGGACCGATATTCGTAACACGTGGTGGTAATTCTTCATGTCCTTACGAAGGCGAAGATGTAAGTTTGTTCTACAAAAACTCAGCGGGCAACCCGGTTGCATTAAATACGGCCACTGTTCAGATCGAAAAACCCGGTATTAATGTGCTTGTACCTTCAGTTACGGGAATTACATCGGGCAAACAGGCTACTTATGAAGTGGACCTTCTGAACTACTCCGAAACCACAACCAGCTCGTGGTTCCAGCTTTCGGTTGATCCGGCTACGAATCCAAACGGTGCAATTATCAGCATAGATGGTACACCGCTCACAGAGCCACGTTTATTCTTAATACCTCCAAAGCAGGCAGTCAGAAAAACCATACGGTTAAGCCAGTCGAGTTCGGATGATTTGAACTTCGAAAATATTAAACTGATATTCGAATCGCCATGCGATGGTGCAATCACTTCGGAGGCTGTTATTTCGGCAGCTTTCACACCGTCGTGCAGCGATATTACGATGCAGATTGACGACCGTATTGTAAACAGCAATACAGGTGCTGATCTGAATATTGTATTGAAGGATTTTGACAAAAGCTATAAGAATTTTGCCGGTATTTTGCTGCAATACAAAGGCGTAAATGAGTTAAACTGGCGTATGGCAAAAGAATTTGTGCTTGATAGTGCCAGAATGAAACCTTCGAAGGGCTTTATCAGAATTGGTAGTGGCGATGTGAAAATCAGTTATAAGTTCCCTATGAAGGATGAGCCGGATCAGGTTTATCAGTTCAGAGCCCGTACAATTTGTGGCGGCGACGTGTATAATGAAACACCTGTTATAACTGTCATAAAGGACATGAAAACACCGCAGTCAATGGGATTGCCTTCTCCATCGAATGGAATATTAACCCCCGAAACGGAGGCTTCAGTAACATTTAATGAGAAAATTCAGGTCGAAAAAATTGCAAATACTGATGTTCAGGTTTATGGCGTGCTGAATGATTACCTGCAAACAGATAATGTTGGATTGCAGTTCGATGGAAATCAAAAAGCATTTACCGAAATGCCAATCAATTTACAAAGCAGCTTCACCATCGAGGGCAAGATGCTTATCAATCAGGCCAACGGAACAGGCACTATTTTCAGCATGGGCGAAGGAAGTAATAAGATTGCATTGCAGGCTGTCGGAAGTAATTTGAAAGTTTCGGTTGGTTCTGATTTCACAAAACAAACCACCGATTTAAACGCAGATGCAAGCTTCCAGTACTTTGCATTAAGCTACGATAACTACAGCAAAACGTTGGCACTTATGTTGTGGAGCAACGCCAATAAAACAAAATCAACACTTTTCAGCGAAGTGCTACCCGAAGGAATTGTTCCAAGCGGTCGTGTCATTGTAGGAGATGGATTTAAAGGCTCACTTCGCCAGTTAAGCATTTGGAGTGAACAGAGGTCGTATGCAACTATTACAGCCGACAGATCGAAAACCAGGACAGGAAATGAGCTGAATTTAGCCGGATACTGGTTGATGGACGAAGGTTATGGAACAACGGCTATTGATAAAGCCCGTGGCAGAAATCTTACAGTAGGAAGTTCGTGGTTTATTTCGCCGGCAGGATTAGCTGCCGGACTGAACGGAACCAACCAGGTGGTTGTGAAATCAGGACATATTCCGTTTACAAAAGACAATGACTTCTCTGTTGAGTTCTGGTTCCGTGGCCAGGCAGGTCAAAAAAATGCGACACTTTATTCCTGTGTGGGCGACGAAACAGCTGCCGACAAAAACCTAATGGTAGCATTCAATCAGGATGGAAATCTGTCACTTGCGGCCAATGGTAATTTGTACCAGCTCAATTCGGGAGTTGTGCTGGACAATGTATGGCATCACTTTGCATTGAGTGTTTTGCGCTCCGGTAATACAAATGTTTATATTGATGGTACACTGAAGTTCCAGACATCTTCG
>JAYRXP010000196.1:0-4613 GCA_041917395.1 Paludibacter sp. | reverse complement strand
TATATGTTCATTTTCAAATTGCGAAAGCGTGCGTATGGCGTTGGAAGTAGTCATATTCGAAAGGTTGGCCAAATCTTCTCGCGACAGGTAGATATTGATAGTAGCTCCATCGGCCTCCAAACCATAATTCTTTTTGAGAATCAAAAGCGCCTCAGCCAAACGACCACGAATATGTTTTTGTGTGAGATTTACTGTGCGGGCATCCGAAGCTCCCAGGTCAGTTGCAAGTTCTTCGAGAAAACGGAAACAAAGTGCGTTATTATGACGAAGGATTGAAATAAAAATTTCTTTTTTAATCATATACACCGTCGACGCCTCAAATGCGGCCACCGTGGTGTTGTATAACTCATTGGCAATCATTGCACGGTAACTAAAGTTTTCGCCGGGTTTAAGCATACGAATAATCTGTGTACGGCTACCCACGCCTTCTTTATAAACTTTCACCTTACCCGACTCTAAAATCATTATATGTGTTGGCACATCACCTTCACAAGCAATAATTTCACCTTTCTTAAACGACTGTACCGAATAATTGTTGCGTAAATACTGTCGTTCGTCGGGCGTTAATACATCCCAAAAACTTAATACCTCTTCCAGAGGTTTTAGTTCAATTGTACTCTTTCTTGCCATCGTATTGTAAAAAAATATGTTCGACAACACTGTTTTAAATCACAAATTTACACATTTTTATCGAAATACAATATTTTTGCAAAGAATTTTATCCGCTATTTACTTAAAACTGTATCCGTGCCAGAGAAACCGAAAGGATGAAATCAAAAGAGGCAGCCCCATTACCGGAAAAAAATAAACCATTATATCAGCAGGAAGTACGCCTGTAATTTTCAGCGCAATCCCCATACTCATCATAAGCATCATAAGCAAAAAGCTTCGTCCGGGGAAAAATGAATAGAAGGGCACAATGTCATTTTGCATTTGTTTTATGCGTGTAATATGCTTCATGCTTATACGCCTGAATACACCAAGATAAAATACCAAACCAAGCACTACGGCTATCAGGGTTTTCACGAGGGATGGTTTAGCCTGCTCCATGATACCACAAACTCCTCTGAAAATAAGAATACCACCTGCCATAAACCAAACAACCGATGCTATAAAAAGCAGATTTCTTCTGGACACCATGAAAACCGAATTTTTATTACCCATACTGAAAATACGAATTAAATAGTCAAATTTAAATCACACTGAGCAAAACATTTTCAGTTCTTAAAGTGTTCAATAGCATGGGTTAAAAAACTGTAAGCCCACATAAAAACAGAAATGTTACAGGAAATCATTGTTTATATCATCATTTTAGCAGTAATTGTTTACTCGGTTTATGCCGTCGTAAAGAAACTCCGCACCAAACCAACATCGGCCTGCGAAGGTTGCACAGGTTGTGGAATAAAGCAGGAAATGATGAAAAAAGGCAAAACCACCACCCACGATTGTTCCTACGAACCTATTAAAAAAACTTAATTTTACGGTTTTATCTCTGTCCTTCGCCCCGATTTCTTTCTGGAATTTGTTAAAAAACATATTTTACGCACTATAAAAACCGTTTGAATCCGATTTATTTTCGTTCCTGAACTCTTTGTTGTAATTTATTGTTTTTAGCATTGATTGGAGCAAAATTACACTTCGTCCACCAATATAGATAACAAATATAGCAAAAAGCAACGAAATGAGCAACAACAAAGTGACACTACACAGAATACTGGCAGCAAATCCCGAAAAAGTTTTCAAAGCATTTACCGACCCGGACGCAATGGCAGCCTGGCTACCACCTTATGGTTTTGTATGCAAAGTGCACAGTATGGACGTAAAAAAAGGCGGCACCTACAAAATGTCGTTTACAAATTTCACAACATGCAAAACCGAATCGTTTGGTGGTGAATATATCGAAATTATCCCAAACGAATTACTGGTCTATACCGACCGTTTCGACGACGCAAATTTACCCGAACAAATGATTACAAAAATCGAACTAAGAAAAGTGCTTTGTGGCACCGAACTTATTGTTACACAAGAAGGAATTCCAGATGTAATACCGCTCGAAATGTGCTATCTGGGCTGGCAGGAGTCGCTCGATAAACTTAAACGACTCGTTGAGCCGAACATACCCGACGCATAAATTACTAAAACAATACTACAATGACAAAACAGATATTTATCAATTTAGCCGTAAAAGATGTTCAAAAATCGATGGACTTCTATACGGCACTGGGATTTGGCAACAACCCTCAATTTTCGGACGAACAGGGCAAATGTATGGTTTGGGGCGAAACAATCTTTGTGATGATAATGACCCATGAAAAGTTTTCGGGTTTTACAAACAAACCACTCACCGATACAAAATCAACTATCGCGGCCATTTACTCATTATCGGTCGGCAGCATCGATAAAGTTAACAGCATTGTGAACAAAGGACTAAAAGCAGGAGGCACTGAGCAGGGCAAAATGAAAGATTACGGCTTTATGCAGGTACGAACAATCGAAGATTTGGACGGACACACCTGGGAAATTTTTTACATCGACATCGCTAAATTTCCTACTAACCAGACAAACCCCTGATGCGGGAAATACCTTAACTCATACAGATATTACGATGCTCTGCTCCTGAATAAATCGCATCTGCAATCTTTTCTGTAAATTCTTACGAGACTCTGTACCTCATGAAGGTGCGGAGCACCTGAATATTTGTAGAAAATCAAAGTAATTCGTATGAATTTAATGGTTACGCGGACGGAGTATTTCGACGTCCCGTCTCTGCGGGATTAAACGGATTTAGCAACTGGGTGCGAATTTTATTTTTTATCCACGTTCCCATTACATCCCGCACTGCAAAGCGTGAGGGATTGCAGCGGCGTGCCGTCGTATTTCGGCGGTACAAGATTCTCTCATAATTTATGGATAAACTCCAAGCCCGACCCAAAGGGGCACGCCCTGAAAAAATATTTTACTAATACGAATAAGTTTTTTAACTTTGCAGCATAATACGGATGTAATAAATTTAAACGGAATGAAAACAACTCCTTTTACCGAAAAACACATTGCTCTGGGAGCAAAAATGCATGAATTTGCGGGTTATAATATGCCTATCGAATACCCGACGGGGATTACCACCGAGCACCTGACTGTGCGTAGTGGTGTGGGTGTTTTTGATGTATCGCACATGGGCGAATTCTGGGTGAAGGGACCGAATGCACTGGCTTTTTTGCAAAAGGTAACGTCTAACAATGTGGAGGCTATGCCGGTTGGTAAAATTCAGTATTCCTGTTTTCCGAATGGCAGGGGTGGTATCGTGGATGACTTGCTGGTGTATCATTACGAACATGAAAAATACCTGTTGGTGGTGAATGCATCGAATATAGAAAAGGACTGGAACTGGTGCGTGGCGAATAATACCGAAGGTGCGGAACTTGAAAACGCGTCGGACTGGATGGCTCAGCTGGCCGTGCAGGGACCCAAAGCGACTGAGCTGTTGCAGAAACTGACCTCTGTTAATTTATCGGAGATACCGTATTATGCTTTTAAAACGGGAGATTTTGCGGGTGTGAAGGATGTTATTTTGTCGAACACCGGCTATACGGGAGCAGGAGGCTTCGAACTTTATTTTTATCCGGAACATGCGGATGTAATCTGGAAGGCGCTGTTTGAAGCGGGCGCAGCATACGACCTAAAACCAATTGGTCTTGGTGCACGCGACACTTTACGCCTTGAAAAGGGTTTCTGCCTGTACGGAAACGATATTGACGATACGACATCGCCTATAGAAGCGGGGCTGGGATGGATAACAAAATTTGTTGATGGTAAAAACTTTATCGACCGCGCACTTCTGGAAAAACAAAAGGCGGAAGGTGTAAGTCGTAAACTGGTGCGATTTGAGCTTACTGAACGTGGTATTCCACGTCATGGCTACGACATTACGAATGAGGAGGGAGAGAAAATTGGTGTGGTTACGTCGGGCTGCATGATTCCGGGCACAAAAACGGGCATTGGAATGGGTTATGTGCAGTCGGCCTGGGCGAAAGCCGGTTCGAAAATCGGTATCCAAATCCGCAACAACAACCTGAAAGCTGTGGTTGTGGCGTAATTTGAGAATAATTATGGTTGGGATAAAAAAAAATGTTTGAATTTTACAAAATTCAAACATTCTTTTCCCCACTTCAAAAAACAAATTTAAGCTTTAGTATATTTAGAACTACAAGTGATTTAATGTTGTTTATATTTCTAAGTAAGTGTTCATATTTAGTTTATACAATATTCAACAATAGATTCCGTTCTATTAGTATTCAAGTAAATACGATTAGAAATGGGAAAAATAAAGACGATAGAATTAACGAGAGTCCAACGATCAGAATTAGAGCATGGTTTCCGCGCAGGCACTAGCCATTGTTTTCGCATGCGTTGCCGTGCTGTTCTTCTTAAATCAGATGGACTGCCTTCGGTAAAAGTTGGAGAACAGACCGAAATGAGTTTGGTGTCAGTTAATGCATGGGTAAAACGTTTTCTTACGGAAGGCATAACAGGTTTACAGACCCGTGAAGGTCGTGGTCGAAAACCTATAATGGATTGTTCTGATGAATCGGCAGTGCGTGCAGCCATTGAACAAG
>JAYRXP010000195.1:0-4272 GCA_041917395.1 Paludibacter sp. | reverse complement strand
GGATATTATTTTACAAGCCCGTCAACGCATATTCAGACAGGTAAATAGAGCTTTGCTCGATACTTATTGGCATATTGGACGAATAATTGTTGAAGAAGAACAGGGTGGTAATTTACGTGCTGATTATGGGAAATAAACCTTAAAACATTTAGCAAAGCAACTTACAGTAGAGTTTGGGAAAGGGTTTGATGAGAGCAACTTACGGAATATGAGGTCATTTTTCAGGGCTTTTCCAATTTATGACACATTGCGTCACGAATTGAGCTGGTCGCATTATCGACTACTAAGTAGAGTTGATTCTGAGAATATAAACTTTCCCATCAGGACATTGGTCAATTGGACATGTACGTGAGAATGTATGATGATTTGAAACTGAGTGTAGGAGATAATCCAAGTATAGGGATATTACTTTGTACCGACAAAGATGAAACTATTGTAAAATATTCAGTTCTATCTGATAATAATAATCTTTTTGCAAGTAAATATATGTTGTATTTGCCAAAAGAAGAAGAATTGAAACAACTCATTGATGAAGACAGAGTTCGTTTTGATTTAAACCGCGAAAAATAATTTTAGTAAAATGACACCCAAACATCTCCACAAACCCGTAAAAACCATAAACCTGGAAATCAAACTTCCAAGTTCCAAAAGCATTAGCAACCGTGCACTTATACTGAATGCGCTGGCATACAGTCCGTACGATGTGGAAAATGTGTCGGACTGCGACGACACACGGGTAATGATTAAAGCACTGGATTCCAACAATACGACCTTTGATATCGGCGCTGCCGGAACCTCGATGCGCTTTCTGACTGCATTTTTGTCGAAAACCGTTGGCGAATGGATAATTACCGGTAGCGAACGCATGAAACAACGCCCGATAAAACTACTTGTGGACGCACTAAACAGTCTGGGAGCACGGATTGAATATGTCGAAAACGAGGGTTTTCCACCTTTGCGGATTTATGGAAGTGCACTGATGGGAGGCGAAATCTCACTGAATGGTGGCGTTAGCAGTCAGTATATTTCTGCACTGATGATGGTGGCTCCATATATGGTTAACGGGCTGAAAATTAAACTGGAAGGCGATGTTATCTCGGTACCGTATATTTTAATGACAAAACGAATGATGCAGGAATATGGTGTTGAAATTTCGTTCGAAAATAACGAGATAAACATCCGTCCGCAAACTTACAAACCAATTCAGTACAAAGTGGAATCCGATTGGTCGGCAGCATCGTATTGGTACGAAGTGCTTTCGATAGTTGGCGATGGGCAAATTTTCCTGCATGGTTTGAATCAAAACAGCACGCAGGGCGACAGTAAAGTAGCCGAACTTTTCGAACAGCTCGGTGTAAAAACCGATTATCAGCCCGAAGGCGTTTTGCTAACTGCAACCGGAAACTATTGTAGCCGTTTTGAATACGACTTTGTAAATCAGCCCGATTTGGCACAGACCTTTGCCGTAACCTGCTGCCTGAAGCAAATCCCCTTTCACTTCAAAGGCGTGCAAAGTCTGAAAATTAAAGAAACAAACCGTGTAGCTGCACTTATTGCCGAATTGGCAAAACTGGGCTATGCGCTTTATGAACCCGCCGAAGGAGAACTGGCATGGAATGGAGACCCCACCAACCTCCTCAAAGGGGAGGCTCCAAGCATTGCCACTTACGAAGACCACCGCATGGCAATGGCTTTTGCACCTGCAGCACTCATTTTGCCACTCATTATCGAAGAACCACAGGTTGTTAGTAAATCATATCCCACGTTTTGGGATGATTTTGAAAGAAGCATGCGATAGTAATTTACATGTTGATTATTCATCGTTATTACTATGAAAAAACTACTTTATTACTGTTTGTAATAAAGTAGTTTTCATGTAATAATAAATCAGTTAAAAAAAAGAATGAGAAAGTTTTTATTAGCGGTTGCTTTGACAGGTTCGCTGCTTTATGCGCAGGAAGAACCTAAAAAGAAAGCCCCTCCCGTGCTTCACGAAGTTTCGAACAAGGATGTTGTTCAGAGTGTGTTTCCCGATGCCGTAAAGGTGGATAAATACAACGATTTTTGGTTTAAAATTCTCGACGGAAAAGGTAAGGTTCTTGGTTTTGCAATGTCGAGTATGCCTTTTTGCAAGGATGTTATCGGTTACAATAACACCACTCCGATAATGATAATTACGGATAAAAAACTCGTGATTCAGAAAACAGCCCTGTTAACCAATTGGGAAACAATGGGCTATGTTCGCAAGTTGGAGAAAAAAGGATTTTTCGACCTTTGGAACGGCAAAAAAATAACTGACGCAGGCAAAGTACAACTTGATGCTTACACCGGAGCTACAATGACTGCAAAAGCGGTTGGAAAAAACATTGATTTTCTGCTCGCAAACGGAAGTAAAAAACTTCCGAAAAACTAACGCATGCTGACATAAATATAAAAAAATACAGGCCCGTTAAACGAACCTGAGATTCAAACAAGTTATCCTCGTTTTTGTTCGTCCGAATGAAAACTTTGTGCCCGTAACTGCGCAAACCTTATTTTTGACCTTCGTTATAGCATTTTCTAAAAAAAAGAGCTAACTTTGTTCTGCTAATATTTAACTTAATTCGTTTCGGATGTTAAACATCTATCGTGCATCGGCAGGTTCGGGAAAAACACATCGTTTGACCGGCGATTTTATCTCCTTGCTTTTCAGCAGAGATAACGAGCGCACGTATCGGAAAATTCTGGCCGTAACGTTCACCAACAAAGCGACAGATGAAATGAAGTCGCGCATTCTGAAAGAGTTATACGCGCTGAGCACAGGCCAGAAATCGGACTACAGAGCCGATTTAACCAAACGCTATAAGCTCACTGACGAAGCGGTTGACCATCGCGCACGAAAAATTCTGATTGCCATTCTGCACGATTATTCGTCGTTCTCCATCAGCACCATCGATAAGTTTTTTCAGCAGGTAATACGCGCTTTTGCCCGCGAAATTGGCGTTCAGGGGGGCTATAATCTCGAACTTGACAGCGAAACCACCCTGCAACAATCCATCGACAACCTGTTTCACGACCTGAATCTGGAAGACAACAAACAGTTGCTCACCTGGCTTACCAACTTTGCCGAAGAGCGCATAGAGCAATCCGAAAGCTGGAATCCGCGTAAAAATATTGAGGATCTGGGTAAAGAAATTTTCAAAGAAAGTTATCAGAATAAAGCCGAAGAAACCAACCGAAAACTGCACGACCGCGAATTTTTGTCATCGTACCGGGCTAAATTACGCCGTATTCAATCCGATTTTGATAAAAAGGTAAAAGGATTAGCGAAAAATATGCTTTTGCTGATTGAAAATGCCGGATTAACAACCGATAGCTTCAAATACGGCAAAGCATCAGGAATGAATAATCTGAACAAAATAATTTCGGGAAAATACGAAACCGGAGCCCGTTTCAGGGAGTCGGCCGAAGCAGTTGAGAATTGTTACACTGCCAAAACAACACCGGGAGGCGTGGTCGCAGCCATTGAATCCGTTTACCACAACGGTCTGCAACAAGGGCTCATTCAACTGATTGAATGGATTGACAACGACATTGTTTTTTACAATTCAGCCGGAATTATTCTCAAAAATATCAATACGCTCGGAATTTTATCCGATTTGGCCATGCAAATCAAAAAGCTGACCGACGAACAAAATACCATGCTCATTTCAGATACCAATATGCTGCTCAACCGGATTATCGACAATTCGGACGCGCCTTTTGTGTACGAAAAGACGGGCATCAATATCGACCATTTTATGATCGATGAGTTTCAGGATACGTCTGTTTTGCAATGGAAAAACTTTTTACCACTCATAACCAACAGTCTGGCGGCCGACAATTTCAATCTGGTGGTAGGCGATGTGAAGCAAAGTATCTATCGCTGGCGCAATTCGGACTGGAAACTACTCGACGAGCGTGTGTTGAACGACTTCAGACCCGAACAACTGACAGAAATAAGTTTAGACACCAACTGGCGCAGCGACAAAAATATTATCGGGTTTAACAACGACTTTTTTCAGGCTGCCGCCCTGCTCCTGCAACACAAACTCAATGCATCGCTCGAACCCGTACTTGGTGTTTATCCCGAACTCGAAAAACATACGCAACGCATTTTACATGCTTACAATCATTTAAAACAGGAAACATCGCCCAAAGCGGGAACCGGCCATGTAAAAATGACATTTATCGATACCAGCGAAAGTGAAGAGAAATGGAAACCCGAAAGTTTGAAAAGACTGCCTGCACTGC
>JAYRXP010000194.1:0-6113 GCA_041917395.1 Paludibacter sp. | reverse complement strand
ATCCGGTACCGGAAAACACCAATAAAAACAGGTTCGAAAGAGCTCAAAACCGTCGTGTGGTATTCAAAGCTTTGTCAGACAAAGATATGGCAAAAATTGACAGCATTAGTCGCAAAGCGCCCGAAGATATAACATCGGCAGATATGCGTACGCTGAAAAAATCGTTTACTTATGACAATGAGCAAGATCCGTTTGAAGTAAAATGGCGCTATATGTATTCCATACTTTTCCGTTATGGAAGCGCACACATTCAACCCGAACACCGGATAGTTCCGAAGGCCATTGCCGGAGTAATGCGCGACAACCCCTGTCTGAATTTGATTATTGAATCGCATGCTGACCCTGAAAGTTCAGACGACTTTAACATGCAGCTTAGTATGCGTCGCTCACAATCGGTATGGGATGCGTTGGTATTCGATGGCGTTGAACGAACACGTATCGAGGTAGAAAACTATGGTGAACTCAAACCGCTAAATAAAAATCAGAATGAAGCTGAAAAAGCCCTGAACCGAAGAGTTACTTTTAAACCAAACAAAAACGGCTGTCAGCTCAATATTGATAGTTTGATAACTAAAGAAATACTTCGCACATATAACACTCGTATTTCGAACCAGATTATCATCAATCACGACAATCGCTACATGATACAAACAGGTGCGTTCAAAACAGAGCAATTAGCTGTTTTAATGGCCATTAAACTGAGAGATTTCGTCCCTGACAATATTTATTTAATTGAAGATCAGGGATTATACAAAGTGATAGTTGGTTACACCAACACACGCAAAGAAGCTATGGATATTGCCCGTATCATTCAGGCATCGGGTATTTTGTCAAATCCGTATAATTATTAACAGCAAAAAAAACTGAATTTTAATAACAAACAATGAAACGAACGATTTTAATTACCGGCGGAGCTGGCTTTATTGGCTCACACGTCGTGCGACTATTTGTAACCAAGTATCCGGATTATCAAATTCTGAATCTGGATGCACTCACCTATGCCGGAAATCTGGAGAATCTGAAAGACATAGCTGACGCTCCGAACTATACATTTGTTAAAGGCGATATTACCGACGAAAAATTTATTCCTGAACTTTTTAGCCGTTATGCTATCGATGGTGTCATTCATTTGGCAGCCGAAAGTCACGTAGATCGTTCAATCACCGATCCTTTTGCCTTTATTCGTACCAATGTTTTTGGAACCTGCAATTTGCTAAATGCAGCTAAAAATGCATGGAAAGACAATATGGACAATAAACGGTTTTATCACGTATCAACCGACGAAGTTTACGGTGCGTTGGAATTTGATGGAACATTTTTCACCGAGACAACCAAATACGATCCGCATTCTCCATATTCGGCCAGCAAAGCATCGAGCGATCACTTTGTTCGCGCCTGGAACGACACTTACGGATTACCGGTAGTTATTTCGAACTGTTCGAACAATTACGGAGCAAATCATTTTCCGGAAAAGTTAATACCGTTATCCATCAATAATATAAAACATCACCGCCCAATCCCAATTTATGGTAAAGGCGAAAATGTACGTGACTGGCTCTATGTAAACGACCATGCCCGGGCTATTGATGTAATTTTTCATAATGGACGGAATGGTGAAACATACAATATCGGAGGCAACAATGAGTGGTCGAACATTGACCTGATTCACAAATTGTGCGAAATTATGGATCGTAAACTTGGTCGTGAGGCCGGCGAATCTGCAAAATTAATTACATTCGTAAAAGACCGTGCAGGCCACGACCTTCGTTACGCAATCGATTCTACCAAGCTACAAACCGAACTTGGTTGGAAACCGTCGCTTCAGTTCGAAGAAGGACTTGAGAAAACAGTAGACTGGTATTTGCAAAATCAGGAATGGCTGGATAATGTGACCAGCGGTGAATATCAGAAATATTATTCGAAACAATACAACAGCTAAACTTAAAATGGTGATTTAAAAATTCACCTCAAAGTTAAAAATCTGAACTACTCCCCGAAAGTCAAACAAAAAACTTTTGGGGATTTTTTTATTTTTGGCGCAAATGATAATTTTTATTCTTTTGTAAGTCCTCTTAAAATCATTATCTTTGCATTTCGAAAAAAAAAACAACAATTCAACAATAAAAAGAATGGAAATTTCAGGAAAAATTATTGCCGTTTTACAACAAACCTCAGGACAGGGTAAAAATGGCTTATGGCGTTCGCAGGATTATGTACTCGAAACAGGCGATCAGTATCCCAAAAAAGTATGTTTCAATTTGTTCAACGATAAAATCGATCAGTTTCCGATTGCAATTGACGATCAGGTAACTGTAAGTTTCGACATTGAGAGTCGCGAATACAACGGACGCTGGTACACCACAGTTCGTGCCTGGAAAATCGACAAAAATGCCGGGCAGGCTTCTGCTTCTCCTGTTCAACAAGCTGTTGTTTCAGCTCCTGCATTCGATGCCGCTCCGGCTGCCGGTGGCGAAGGAAGTGATCTGCCTTTCTGAGACAACAGACAACGGACTACAGTCGAAAGTCAATGAAAATATAATAACAATTAATAACGTAAAGCTAATGACGGCGAAGCCAAATAACGCGAAGTTAATAACGGCAAGGCCAAATAACGTGAAACAAAAATAATATGCAAAACATTAAACTCACAATCGACAAAGCATTCGGATTTGTATCCGAACAGGCTGTTGCCGGTTACAAATCACAGGTAGCTGCTGCCAATGCCGCACTGCACAACGGTTCAGGAAATGGCAACGACTTTTTGGGTTGGTTAAATCTGCCTTCGTCAATTGATGAAGCGCACTTAGCCGATGTGGAAAACACAGCACGCATTCTGCGCGAGAATTGCGAAGTGGTGGTTGTTGTTGGTATCGGAGGAAGTTATTTAGGAGCAAAAGCAGTTATCGATGCCCTTTCGAATAGTTTCGACTGGTTGCTTGCCGAGCGCAAATCGCCAGTGGTAGTTTATGCAGGGCAAAATATCGGCGAAGATTACCTGTATGAATTGCAATCTTTACTTAAAAACAAAAAATTCGGTATCATTTCTATTTCAAAATCAGGAACGACTACCGAACCTGCGCTTGCATTCCGTTTGCTGAAAACACAACTGGAAGAACAACAGGGAAAAGATGCAGCACAGAAACTCATTGTAGCTGTTACCGATAAAGCCCGTGGCGCTTTACGCACGTTGGCAACTCAGGAAGGATACAAAACTTATGTAATTGAAGACAATATCGGTGGTCGCTACTCGGTGCTCTCACCCGTTGGTTTATTACCCGTAGCAGTTGCCGGCTTCGACATTCGTCAGTTTGTAGCAGGTGCTGTAAGTATGGAAAAACTTTGCGGAACCGAAACATCTTTCGAAGAAAATCCGGCTGCCATTTATGCAGCTGTTCGTAACGAACTGTACAAAGCAGGCAAAAAAATTGAGATTCTGGTAAACTTCCATCCAAAACTGCATTTTGTAGCCGAATGGTGGAAACAGCTTTACGGCGAAAGTGAAGGTAAGGATAATTTGGGTATTTTCCCCGCTGCAGTTGACTTTACAACTGACCTTCACTCAATGGGACAATGGATTCAGGAAGGCGAACGCACAATTTTCGAAACCGTGATTTCGGTAAACGAATCAAATCACAAAGTTATTGTGCCTACTGATGCTGCAAATCTGGATGGTCTGAACTTCCTTGCCGGAAAACGCGTGGATGAAGTAAACAAAATGGCTGAACTCGGAACAATGATTGCTCATATCGATGGTGGTGTGCCTAATCTGAAAATTGAATTGCCGGCATTGAACGAATTCTATCTTGGTCAGTTGCTTTATTTCTTCGAAAAAGCCTGTGGTATAAGTGGTTACGTTTTAGGTGTCAATCCATTCGACCAACCGGGTGTGGAAGCATATAAGAAAAATATGTTTGCTTTGCTCGACAAACCGGGATTCGAAGCTGAATCAAAAGCAATTAAAGCCCGTATCTGATTAAAACATCATAATTAAATTGTAAAAAAGGAGAAATTCGATATGAATTTCTCCTTTTTTGTATCAGGCACCGATATATCCAACTACCTGATTTTTATTTTAATCTAAACTTATATTTTTCGCACTATGCAATCTGTCGAAAACTGAATGTCGATCCATTCACTTACCTTGATAAGTCCCATCATTGCCACAGGAGGCTCCAGACCAAAATCGCGGATACTAATACGTTTATTTCCTTTAAGTTGTATTTTATTAGCATCGTTCTGTTCCGTTTCAAAAGGAATAGAATAGGACTTTGTTTGACCCGTTATCGTAAGATCAACATTCGCAGTAGCATGTATTTTTTTTGTAGAAGAACCTCCAAGCGATGCGTTGATATGATTCAACGTCATACGAATTTCGGGATACTCCTCTACCTGAATCAGTTTTTTAAAATCGCGAAGCGCCATTTTATTATCCGAGTCAAACATACTAACCGGAATATCAATTTTATTTTCTGCAAACCGAACTTTACCACCGGCTGTATTTACAGTGAATGTACGTCTTTTACCCGTAAATGTAATTACTTTCTGACTTAGTTTAAAAGGAATCACATTTGTAGAACCCAAAATACTGATTTCACTTTGATCACCAAATTCCACAGCAAAACGCTGCTGGGCTTTTAGTCCGGCGAACATCACAAACAACAATATAGGAAGTACAACTTTTGTCATGACTGACTGTGCGAATAAAGTTTGATATTTCAGACCGATAACCTAAGACTAAAATTATCGGTCCGAAATATCTGAATAACAAATTTAGAACCCAATAACAGCCTGAGCACTTAAACCTTTGAAGTTACCATTGCTGAAAATGCTGTTATAATTGAAATTTTTATAATCCTGATTTACATATTCAACTTTAGCCATTACGTTTTTAGTAATAAACCAGCCAGCACTAATTGCAAGGCGATTGATAGTAACATCATACATACCTACACCTCTTTCAGCAAAATCAACTTTAGTAGTTGGAGCAACAACTCCGGTGTAACGTGTGTACGCAGGAATTACCTGACTTTGAGCTACCAATTTAGTTGCATTATATTGTTGAGCAGTTACAGTATTATATCTTGCACCTACGAAAAAGTTTTCGTCAGCACCAAAGCGGAAGATTAAATCAGAAGCTAACTGTGAATAATTACGTTCACCGGTAACTTCAGTACGTGAACGACCACTTCCTGCTTCAAGAGTAGAGAATGACTCAACCGAAAGTCCATCCATAATATTGTATTTCAGGAATAAGTTACCTGCATAAAGTGTAATTTTGTCTGAAAATCCGGGGTTAAAACGACCAGAAGTAAACGAACCTGTGCTACCACTTGTTCCAAAACCTGTAATATAATCCATTACTCCAAAATAGCTTGATCCTGTACGGTCGCCTCCCAACATTGTATTTCTGGATGCTGCACCTGCATTCATATATAACGAACCGGTTAAACGAACCCGGAAGTCATCTGTTAATTGTTTGTCGTAGCCCAATTTTAAAACCAATGAAGGATTGTTTTTGCCATTAGAAATCATTGAGTCTTTTGGTAAAACTTTATCTGCAAAAGTTGAATCCACAACATCAACAGTTCCTTTTAATAAACCATTTGTTACACCTAATACTCCAACAAATCCGTTATAATTCACATCAAACTCAGCACCAATTTCAGTGGCAAAAGCATCAACAATGTAGTTTTCTACAAATGGGTTCAGAATTGTGTTTCCACCATCAGAACGACGGAAGTGAGAATCACCAAAGTTCACATCCATTTGACCCATTTTAATGGTGGTATATTTCATGATATTATCAACGAAATCTAATTTGAAAAATGGCAATTTGTTGAATTGAATATAACCACCTTTTACCCAGGTTTCGTTGTGGTGACGTGAAGCAAGGTAAAGTTCCATGTTTAATGCAACCCCATCAGCAAGTTCTGTTTTAAGTGCTAAGTTAGCTGCAGCTAAGTTAAAGCCCGGACGAATACGGTAAAGGCCATTTTGATCAACACCCGAAACAACATTTTGGGTAGCAAGGTTTGTGTGGCTCAACGCCTGAAATCCCTGTGTAAAGCCACCACCAATGGTAGTTTTAACTCCTTTAAATTCTTTTTCTGTCT
>JAYRXP010000193.1:0-6768 GCA_041917395.1 Paludibacter sp. | reverse complement strand
CATAAGCTGATCGCGGGTAAGGAAAGTACTGTCCTCGGTGCGAAGGCGGTACGATTTGCTGTTCGAAACGGTAAAGAGGCGCGGATTGTAAAGTAGTCCGACATCAACGCCACGTCTGTCGGGGCTATCGTAATGTACAATTTGATACGTGCGGTTTGCTATCGAAGGTTGTTTAACCAAATCTTCGAGTACACCACGGTTTTCAATTTCCGAAACTCCTATTATAGCCGCACCAACAGGCGTAAGGTCTGTTCCTATCTGCGAAATGGCATACGACATATTTTTCAGTTTCGCATTGTATTTCATTGAACCCCATTTATTCACGCCATTGGGGAGATATTCCTCGTCGTTATTTGGGCCATCAATTGTATCAAAAAGGTTTTCGAGATTGTAAAATGCAACACAGCTTAATTGTACTTTTTTCGACAAGTCAGCGGTTGAACCTGTTTTATCAGTAGCTTTACACGAGGTAACAGCCAAAAGCATTATAAATGAGAATATTAGTGCGTTTTTCATGCTATTGAATTTTTATTTTTTTGAAAATGGACAACAAAGGTGGGAAAAATATCTGAATTATGAAACGCTATTACATAAATATACAAATTATTTAGACACTAACGCGTTTTGAACTTCGACTTGAACCTGTTGTAAAAAACAATAAACGTAACAGCCGACACAACAGATGACAGCCCATCCGAAACAGGCATTACCGCCCAGGCTCCGTTAAGTCCGAAAACCGGGGGCAAGAGAAAAATGGCCGGAATAAGGAACAGAAACTGACGTGTTAAACTCAGAGAGATAGCCACTTTGGCCTTTCCTATCGACTGAAAAAAATTCGAAACCACTATCTGGAAGCCTACAATAGGAAACATAATTACCGAAATGCGCTGTGCCACAGCAGCAACCTCGTGCAAAGCCTCGTCGCGCGAAAAAAGCGAAACAATTTGATGTGGAAAAAACACACCTAAAATGAAGCCGACCGTGGTGAGTCCGGTACCAATATAAACAGCATAACGAAGCGTCCTGAACATGCGATTGTAGTTTTTTGCGCCGTAATTATACCCGATTATTGGTTGTGAACCCTGATTAAGGCCAATTATGAACATAACGATAAGCATGTTCACACTGTTAATTATTCCGTAAGCACCAATTGCCAGATCGCCTCCGTATTTCAGCAACGTACTGTTGATTAAAATCACAACCAGACTCGTACCAATTTGCATACTGAAGGGCGACATTCCGATACTTATAATCGACCAGACAATATCTTTCTCCAACCTGAAGTTCGCAGCATGAAAACGAATCGGAGTAGATTTGAGCATAAAGTGCGACGCTACACTTACTGTACCAACAAAGTACGAAATTACCGTGGCAATAGCCGCACCCTGAATTCCCCAATCGAAAACAAAGATAAAAATCGGGTCGAGTATAATGTTACACACAGCACCAAGCAAAATATTATACATGGCTTTGCGCGGATAGCCCGAAGCTCTCATAATATTATTCAGTCCGAAATACAAGGCCGTAAAAATACCTCCGGGAATGATGATAACCATGAAATCGTGCGCATAGCGGATTGTATTGTCGGTACCGCCAAACAGACGCAGCAAATCATTCATAAAAATCATTGACAATACAACTACTGTACCCGAAATCAGAAAAGTGAGTGTTACCGCATTGCCAAGTATTTTTTCGGCTTTTGCACTGTTGTTTTCACCCAGCGTTATCGAAATGCGCGAAGCCGAACCAGCCCCGATAAGCATTCCGAAGGCCATCAAAATAATCATGAAAGGGAAAGTCAGCGCGAGACCCGATATAGCAAGCGCACCCACACCCTGACCAATAAAAATACGGTCGACAATATTGTACAACGACATGACAACCGTTCCTACCATAGCCGGCAGGGTGTATTTCCATAATAATTTACCAACCTTTTCGGTTGCTAATTCATTAGTTGCAGAGCTTGTTGGATGCATTTATTCTGATTACAGAATTTAAGAAGTTTTTGTAGCATTAAAACAATCGCGGCAAATAGGCTCATACTCGGCCATTTCGCCCAGAAGCACCCGTTTGTCGCTTTCCACAAGACGGTGTGAAACATAAGCCAGTGCACCGCAACGCACACAAATGGCGTGCACTTTGTACACATCCTCGGCCACAGCACAAAGCGCCGGCATTGGACCGAACGGAACACCTTTGAAATCCATATCCAGTCCGGCAATAATAACACGTATGCCCTGATCGGCCAGTTTGGTACAAACCTCCACCAGACCATCGTCGAAAAACTGAGCTTCATCGATACCAATCACATCCACCTCACCCGAAAAAAGTAAAATACTACCCGATGACTCTACCGGTGTGGAACGAATAGCAGTTCGGTCGTGCGAAACTACTTCATCCTCCGAATAACGGGTATCAATTTTGGGTTTAAAAATTTCGACACGCTGCCTTGCAAACTGAGCACGTTTCAATCGACGGATAAGTTCTTCGGTTTTGCCTGAAAACATCGAGCCGCAAATAACTTCAATGCTTCCGCGTTTTTGTTGTATCGGATGGTTTTTTTCGGAATAAATCATGGTATTTCGCTGAAAATAAGTTTGTATTTTTTTCGTTAATCTGATGAATATTGTAACTTTACACCCGATTTCGGAAAACAGGACTGCAAAGTTAGAAAAATATCGCACTCACAATCTATTTTTTACAAAAAAATATGAACAGAAAATTATTAGTAACACTGCTGCATAAAAATATTGAGGAACTAACCATGATTACCGAAGGATTCATGGAAATGACCGATTATCCACAGGCAATTATTCAGTTGGCTAAGCGCAAAACTGAAGATATTCAAACCATTATCAACGAATTATCCGGCGTAAAAGCGTCAACCGAAAATATTCGCACATCGCCTGAAACTGCTCCGGCAATAGCTGAATCTGAACCCGTCAAAGAGGTATTTGTTACCGAACCGGAACCTGTTACAGCTACTGTTGAACCCGAAGTAATTTTCGAAACTGAAGAAATTCACCCAACCCCTGCCCCGCAAGAAACTCCGGAAATAGAAATTGTGCCCGAAACTATCGAAGCAGTTGTAGAAACTGAAACGGTTACGGAACAAACCTTGGGTATTGAAATTAAAATTACCGAAACAACAGAATCGACAACAGCGGAAGTAAAAAAACACTCCGAAGAACAAAAAAAGATAACCATTGCCGATAAAATTGCAACCCATTCCACTTCGCGAAACGAACTGCTGTCGAACACGGACAAATCGCTGAGTAATACGCTGGCTAACAAAAAAATAACCGATATAAAGCAGGCTATCAGCATTGGCGACCGGTTCCGTTTTCAGCGCGAACTTTTCAAATCGAACGGCGAGGACATGAATAAGACGCTAAGTTACCTCAATCAGCTGGCAACACTCGACGAAGCCATGTCGTTTCTGAAATCGAAATACAGCTGGGACGACAACAACGAAGCGGCCGACGATTTCTATCAGATTGTAAAAAGAAAATTTGTCTGATGTGATGATGTGATGATGTGATGATGCAGTGATTGATAACTTAAAATTCTAATTTTATAATTTCTAATTCTATAAATGAAATTAACGGTAGTACCCACGCCAATCGGGAATCTCGAAGATATGACTTTCAGAGCCATAAAAGTGCTGAAAGAGGCCGATTTGATTTTGGCCGAAGACACGCGCACAAGTGGTTTTCTGATGAAACACTTCGAAATCCGGACTCCCATGCAATCGTACCATAAATTCAACGAGCACAAAACGGTTGAAGGTATTGTACAGCGAATAAAATCGGGTACAAAGGTGGCTCTGATATCCGATGCAGGTACACCATCGGTTTCCGATCCGGGCTTTTTGGTGGTTCGTGCGTGCGTCGAAAACGAAATTGATGTGGAATGTCTGCCCGGCGCAACTGCCTTCGTTCCGGCCCTGGTGGCTTCCGGCCTTCCCAGCGACCGTTTTTCATTCGAAGGGTTTCTTCCTCAGAAAAAAGGGCGGCAGACACGCCTCACAAAGCTATCTGCCGAATCGCGCACCATGATTTTTTACGAATCGCCATTTCGTTTGGCAAAAACACTGGGACAGTTTTCGGAGTTTTTCGGAGCAGAGCGCAGAGCTTCGGTATCGCGCGAAATCTCCAAAATGTTCGAAGAAACCAAACGCGGAACATTGGGCGAATTAACCCAGTATTTTACCGAACATCCTCCTAAAGGAGAAATAGTTATAATTGTTGCAGGATTTGAAGAATAACACTAACTTTGCACAAAATTTAAGTCCGCTTTCGAAGGTATAAATTTCAACAGTTAACAAGCATTTTCACCCATTTAATAGTTTATAAAAAAATGAAAGCTTTCGTTTCAATTCTATTCGTTTCAGTCATTGCTTTCTCATCATGTAATTATAAGTCAGCGGAATACAAAAAGCTTCAGGAGCAAAACGATTCGTTGATGCGCGCCAAACAGCAGATGAAGGAAGAAATTGACGAGTATTTCTCGGCTATGAATCAGATTGAACAAAACATCGAAAAAATCAAAGAAACGCAGGGCGTGCTTCAAACTCAGCCCGAAAGTGGCGAACTGGACGAAGACACACGCACCAAAATAAACGACGACTTGCTGTATCTGAACGAAATGTTGCAGACCAACAAAGATGAACTGGCCCGTTTGAAATCAAAACTGAAAAAGAGTGCTCTCAAATCGGAAGAATTGGAACGCAGTATTGAGCGACTTACCAAGGCACTGGAAGAAGAAAGTTCGAAAGTTGCCATATTGCAGGCCGAGCTGGCAGCCAAAGATTCGCTGATTGCTGACCTTGGCACCACAGTCAACAACATGGGCAAGGATATTGAATCACTGAAAACCGACAATGAAGCCAAACAAAGTCGTATATCGGAGCAGGAAGAAACCATCCATACAGCCTGGTATGTATTTGGCACACGCAAGGAACTGAAAGAACAGCGAATAATTACAAGCGATGGAATTTTCAGTGCCAAACGGATTTTGCAGAGCGACTTCAACAAAAATTATTTTGTACGCATCGATGCCCGCAAAACCAAATCCATTCCGCTTTATTCTACCCGTGCCAAAATTCTGACTTCGCATCCCAAATCGTCGTACACACTCGAAAAGGAAAACGACAATTTCGTGTTGCTTATAACCGACACCAAGGAATTCTGGAGCGTAAGCAAATACCTGGTTATTGAAGTAGACTAATCGGTTTGTAAGGTTAATAAGGTTCATAAAGCTTATAAAGTGTTGGTTTATTGTCGTTTCACCACATCATCTCATTAACACATTATCACATCACCACATCCATATAAATTTGTTTTTCTCGATCTCGACGATACGATCTGGGATTTTCATGCCAATGCCCGTTTGGCCATGAAAGATATGTTTGACGACCGGGGATTGATTCGCTATTTTGATAATTTCGATCAGTTTTTTGATATTTACGCGCATCGGAACATCGAACTTTGGGAACTTTACGGAAAAGGCGAAATTACCAAAGAATACCTGTCGAAGGAACGTTTTCGTTATCCGCTTTCGCGAATGGGTGTGAACGATGAGGAACTGGCAGAGCAAATCGGACAACAGTACCTCGACAACCTGCCAACGAAAACAGCACTGATGCCTCACGCCATTGAACTGCTTGATTATTTGACCGAAAAAAAATATCCGCTTACGATAATCTCGAATGGTTTTGTGGAAGTGCAATACCGCAAAATGCGCAGCTCCAATATCGGGCATTACTTCAATCATGTTGTGCTTTCGGAAGCTACCGGAGCGCTGAAACCGGACAAACAAATTTTCGAATACGCGCTGAAACTGAACGGAGCAAAGGCCGACGAAGCCATTATGATTGGCGATAGTTATGCTGCCGACATTATCGGAGCTCAAAATGCCGGCATTGATCAGGTATACTATCCGCTACATTACCCCGAAAACGGTGAAAAGCCCAAATGCACCTATATGATTCGCTCGCTTAAAGAGGTGATGGAGATTTTATAGGTGCTTCGCACGTTATTAGGCTAAAGCTGTTATTTGCTAGCGTTATTTGTTGTTATTAAAAAATTAATTTCTAATCTCTTCCCTTTTCAGAACATGAGTAAAAAGAAAAATAACTTTTTCGTGGTTTGGGACGGTCATGAGCCGGGCATTTACAGTTCGTGGGAAGAGTGCAAAAAACAGACTCACGGATTTGGAGAAGCTAAATTCAAGTCGTTTGCTACGATGGAAGAGGCGCGCGAGGCTTTTTGTTCTCCATATTGGGATTATGTAGGCAAAAATGCCAAAACCGCTACCCCGAAACCTACAGCCGAACAGTTGGCGAAAGTGGGACTGCCCGAAAAAGAAAGCATTGCTGTAGATGCTGCCTGCAGTGGCAATCCCGGCCCAATGGAATACCGCGGCGTATACACAAAAACCGGAGCAGAAATTTTCAGGATGGGCCCCTACCCCGATGGTTCGAATAATATTGGTGAATTTCTGGCCCTTGTACATGCACTCGCGCTTATGAAACAAAAAGGCAGCCTGCTTCCGGTTTATACCGATAGCATGACCGCTCTTGCGTGGCTGCGAACAGGCAAAGCCCGAACCAAAATTGACAAAACCGATAAAAACACTGTTCTTTTCGATCTATTGGCCCGTGCCGAAAAATGGTTAGCTGAAAACAAATACGAGAACAAAGTGCTGAAATGGGAAACCGAAGTGTGGGGAGAAATACCTGCTGATTTTGGAAGAAAATAGGCACTT
>JAYRXP010000192.1:0-2095 GCA_041917395.1 Paludibacter sp. | reverse complement strand
TTATTCCAGGCTTTTACTTCTTTGTTGAGTCTGTTCCAAACTTCTTTTGGAGGGTATTCGCCTAAAATTCCCATTTTTACAGAATACAGATTTCCGTAGTACGCCACAATTCGGTTAAAAGGCAGGATGGCTCCTTTCAAAGGAATGGGTTGATTTTTTACGGGCCAACGACCTGTGGTATCGCCATTAGCAATTGCTGTAAGTTTGTTGAAATAACTGGCCGAATCAATTGGCTGAACGGTTGGTTGAACTTCTTCGGCTGCCGAATCAGATTTTTTAGAACTGCTTTTTTGATTACAACTACTAAAAATTAAAACGAGTGAAATACTGAAAATGAGAATTTTGCTGTTATTCATAGTTTTTTTATATGTGTTTCTATTGGATGTTTTTTATTTTAAAAAGTTCGTTTGATTGATTTCAACAGCGCTTCAGGATTTATATCCGGAACAATCATTCGTCTGACGGTTTGAAGTGGTTGTATCGAATCGCGTTTGGTACTCAGGATAAACGAAAGTTTGAAATGCTTACTCATTTCGCCTGCGGCAACTTTATTGCAAACGCCATTCGGATATGCCCAGTAGTTAATCTGTTTTCCGCAAATTTTTTCCAGTTTTGCTTTTGGTTCAATTACCTGTTTTTGCCAGTCGGTTGAGTCTTTGTATTTGGTGGCCATCGTATGATCCCAGCTGTGCAGACCAATTGTATGTCCGGCTTTCGACAATTGTGCAATCTGATCGGTCGACATATAATTTTTCTTGTTAAAGGTGATGGTCATAATGTAAAAAACGCCTCTGAAACCACTTTTTTCCATAACCGGAGCCGCAATAGTAAAATGTTCGATGCGCGAATCGTCGAAACTTATCATCACCGGTTTTTCGGGAAGTGTTTTATTATAAACCAGATAATCGTAAAGCTGGTCAGGACTTATGGAATGAAAACCACTGTCGGCCAATATCTTGATATGAGCTGAAAATGTGGCAGGACTTACCGTATAATCGCCTTTATTTCCATCACTTATACGATGATAACATAGCACGGGAATTTGTTTTTTGGCAAGTATCTGGTTTGCATCGTTGGCTGTTATTTTAGCTTCTACAGTATCATTTTTGCTTGTTTGGTACTGTTTATTTTGTTGCAACTTATTGCAGCCAACAGTGAAGAACACTGTAGTAAGAAGCAGGCAGGTGATAAATTTTGAGTTCATTAATTTTGAATATTTTTATATATAACTTCCTGAATTTTAGGTCGTATGCTCATTTTGGCCAGTTTGTTTTCTCCATCAGCAGGATACGTTCTGTTGCTTAGAAAAACGTAAATCAGCTCGTTTTCCGGGTCAACCCAACAGCATGTGCCTGTGTACCCCGTATGACCAAATACGGTTTTTGGAGCTTGTTTGCAACACGGATTGTTATTCGGATTTGCCGGTGTTGGTTTGTCGAAACCCAGGCCGCGGCGACCACTTACTGATGTTGTTGTCGTGAAAATCCGGCAAGTTTCAGCACAAAGGTAACGATTTCCATTGAATTCACCATTATTGAGCAATATTTGGTACATGGCAGCCACATCGTGTGCTGTGGCAAAAAGTCCGGCATTACCGGCAACGCCTCCCAGATATGCTGCATCGGGATCGTGTACAATGCCCTGAAGCAAGCCATCCTGAAAAGAAGTACCACGCAATGTAGGTGCAATTTGTCCGGGATTATGTAGCTTCAACGGAAGGTAAGCAATGTTTTTTAATCCCATTGGTTTGTAAAATGTCTCATTCAGAAACGAATCCAGCGGATATTTACTTATTGTTTCGGCTATTTCCTTGAGCAAGATAAAATTCACACAGCTGTAAAGATACGATTTGGTTCCACATGGCGTTTGGGCAATTTTTTGAATAGCCTTTTTGTTTATTTCGGCCTGTTCGGAATTAGCAGGTTTTTTTCCAAACGAAATATAAGCGGGCAAACCCGATTCGTGAAAGAGAAGATCTGAGATGGTAATATTTTCTTTATCCGTGTTTTTCAAAAAATGAAGATATGCCGAAGCTTTGTCCGAAAGTAGAAGTTTGCCGCTGTCGTAAAGTTTCATAATGGCAAACAACGTACCT
>JAYRXP010000191.1:0-4204 GCA_041917395.1 Paludibacter sp. | reverse complement strand
TTGGTCTAAGAAATATCTCAGAGGCTCCAAAATATCTTTTTAATGGAAATTTTAGGAATGATGTTAAAAATATAAACCCATACCTAATTAATGGCACAAACACTTTCGTCCAAGAAAGAAGCAAATCTTTGTGCGGATTACCCGAAATGCAAAAAGGTAGTCAGCCAACAGACGGAGGAAATCTACTTTTATCCGAAAAAGAAAAGAACGATTTATTAGTTTCTTATCCAAGCATCAGAAAAGTGATAAAGTCATTCTATGGAGCAGAAGAATTTATTAATGGCGAAAAAAAATTCTGTCTTTGGCTTGATGATTCGGACATTGAAGAAGTTATGGCCATTCCTGAAATAAGAAAAAGATTGAATGCTGTAAAAAGTATGAGGTTGAAAAGCACAAAGGCAGCAACAAGGAAGCTTGCCATTTATCCTCATAAGTTTGGAGAAATTAGATTCAAAGCATCTGATTCTATTATTGTTCCAGCCACATCATCCGAACGAAGAAATTATATTCCTATCGGATTATTGGATAAAGACTCAGTTATATCAAACTCATCCATGGCCATATATAATGCACAACCTTGGCTATTCGGAGTTATCCATTCCAAAATGCACATGGTTTGGGTAGATGCGGTTGGCGGAAAATTGAAAACAGATTACAGGTATTCGGCCAAGCTGTGCTACAACACCTTTCCTTTTCCGGATATTAACCTCAAGCAAAAAGAGAATCTGAACTTGTATGTGTTTGCCATTTTAGACGAGCGTGCCAAGTACCCGGAAAAAACAATGGCGCAACTTTACGACCCAGACAAAATGCCAAAAGGCTTGAAACAAGCCCATGAGGAATTGGACCGTGCCGTAGAGCAATGTTACCGCCTGCAGGCCTTTACATCAGACACGGAAAGGTTGGAGTACTTGTTTAAAATGTATGAGGAGATGACCACGAAGGGAACCCTATTTGAGAAAGAAAAGAAAAAGCGCAAGGCAAAGAGGTAGAAATACCTGGGGACAGGATGTCCCCATCAAAAAAAGATAGCAATGAGTAGCATTAAAATTTTTGAAGACAAAAAGGTGCGAAGTCACTACGATGCCGAAAGTGAAATCTGGTATTTCAGTATAGTGGATATCGTAGGTATTTTAACGGATCAGCCCACGGTTGATCGGGCTCGAAATTATTGGAAGGTATTGAAAAGCAGGCTGTTAAAAGAAGGTAATGAAACGGTTACAAATTGTAACCGGTTGAAACTCGAGGCAGAAGATGGAAAAATGCGCTTAACCGATGTTGGCAATGTAGAACAAATATTCAGGTTGGTTCAATCTATTCCATCCCCCAAAGCAGAACCCTTTAAGCAATGGCTGGCGAAGGTGGGTTATGAGCGCGTTCAGGAAATAAACGACCCATCGCTGAGCATGGACAGGGCCAGGGAAAACTGGCAGAAAATGGGCCGCAGCGAAAAATGGATACAACAACGAATGACGGGACAGGAAACCCGAAACAAACTCACCGACTACTGGAAAGATGCTGGCATAAAAAAAGAAGACGAATTTGCCATGCTCACCAACATCATTCATAAAGAGTGGACGCAATTAACCGTAAAGCAACACAAACTACTGAAAGGATTAAAATCTCAGAATTTGCGAGACCACATGAGTGAGGCTGAACTTATTTTTACGGCCCTTGCAGAACTATCAACAAGGCAAATTGCAGAAAGTGAAAACGCAAAAGGTTTACCGGCTAATGCAAAGGCAGGCAAAAAAGGCGGTACCGTGGCTAAGAATGCACGCAAAGAATTGGAAACAAAAACAGGTAAATCAGTAATTACGGGTGAAAACTTTTTACCTCCTGCAAAAAAGCAAAAGAAATAAAATATGCCTGATTTAATAAAAGTAGAATACGGCCAAACCGGCAAAAGCAAAAAGACCAACGCATTGGGTATGCGTGAAATGCAGGAACGGGCATACAATGCACGAACCGCTCAGTACCTGTTGATTAAAGCGCCACCAGCATCGGGCAAGTCAAGAGCGTTAATGTTTATTGCTTTAGATAAACTCAAACATCAGGGCATTAAGAAAGCCATTGTTGCCGTTCCTGAAAAATCAATCGGTGCCTCGTTTGGTGCAACCGAATTAAAGAAGTTTGGATTCTTTGAAGATTGGTCAGTAAGCCCGAAATACAATTTATGCACCGCTGGCACAGACCAAAGCAAAGTAAAAGCTTTCTTGAATTTCTTAGACAGCAGCGACAGCATTTTGATTTGCACGCACGCTACGTTACGTTTTGCTTTTGAAGGACTGGACGAAAAGAGGTTGAATGATACGCTAATTGCCATTGATGAATTTCACCACGTTTCTGCCGATGGAGATAATCGTTTAGGAGAAGTAATGAAGAACATCATGTCAAAATCAAATGCGCACATTGTAGCCATGACGGGTTCTTATTTCCGGGGAGACAATGTTCCGGTAATGCTTCCTGAAGATGAAGCAAAGTTCACAAAAGTTACGTACAACTATTATGAGCAGTTGAACGGCTACGAATTTTTGAAATCGTTGGGCATTGGCTACCATTTCTACACAGGTCGTTATTTTAAAAAGCAGCCCGACAAAGCAATGTCGGCATTGGAAGAAATCTTAGATGAAAAGAAAAAGACAATCATTCATATTCCAAGTGTGAACTCCGCGGAATCATCAAGAGAAAAATACGAAGAGGTTGGGCACATTATGGATGCGTTGGGCGACCTGGAATATCAGGATGAAAAAACAGGTGTATTGTTTTTAAAAAGTAAACGGTCTGGCAAGCTTCTGAAAATTGCCGATTTAGTAAATGACAATCCTAAGGAACGAGATAAGATTTCAGCTTATTTACGCAACGTAAATTCACCTGATGACATTGATATCATCATTGCTCTTGGAATGGCAAAAGAAGGTTTCGACTGGCCATTTTGCGAACACGCTTTAACAATAGGTTACAGAGGTTCATTAACAGAGATTATCCAGATTATCGGCCGCGCAACAAGGGACAGTAACAATAAAACCCATGCTCAGTTTACCAATTTAATTGCTCAGCCCGAAGCCGATACCGATGAAGTGAAAGTGGCTGTAAACAATATGTTGAAAGCCATCACTGCATCTTTACTGATGGAGCAAGTGCTTGCCCCAAATTTTCGCTTTAAACTGAAGGATGACGATAACAAAGAAGATGAAAAAAATGATGATGAAAACACAATAAGAATCAGAGGGTTTAAACTGCCGACTTCACAACGAGCGAAAGACATCATCGAAAGTGATTTAAATGATTTAAAAGCCAGAATTCTTCAAGATGACAAAATGCTTAAGGCGATGCCGGGTAATGTAGAGCCCGAAGTAATCAACACAGTGTTAATACCGAAAATCATTCGGGAAGTCTATCCTGACTTAAGCGAAGAAGATGTTGAAGCCGTTCGTCAGCATGTTGTAGTGGATTCGGTTATTAAAAACAGTGTTATCGAAGAACAAGGAGGAAAGAAATTTGTGCGCATGGCAAACAGTTTTGTAAACATCGATGACATTCATATTGATTTAATTGACCAGGTAAATCCGTTTCAGAAGGCTTTTGAGATTTTATCCAAATCCGTAACCACACAAGTGTTGAAATTGATTGATGAGCATATTCAATCCATAAAAATTGAAATGACAGAGGACGAGGCCGTGATGCTATGGCCAAAAATAAAAGAGTGGATTGGAAGAACTGGCGAAGCGCCAAACATTCAATCGTATGACCCCAAGGAAAAAAGAATGGCGGAAGCCGTTATTTACCTGCGCGAATTGAAAAGACAAAGAGCATTGAATGAGCAGTAAGAAGAAAATATCGTTAGATGACATCTTTAAGGATGATGATTTTGGCTTGCTGGATTCAAAGCAAAATACGTCAAACGTAAAAAGCGAAGATGACAGGTTGATAGATTCATTTGAAGAAATCAATGCCTTTGTTGACAAAAACGGAAGGGAGCCGAATACATCAAGCATGTCCGAATATGGACTTTTAGCCCGCTTGAAAAACATCCGACAGAATGAACAGCAAAAAATTACGTTAAAACCATTTGACCGGCATAACATTTTAGGTGAAGTAGAAATGCCCAAGACTTCCATTGACGATGTTTTGAATGATGACGAGTTTGGTTTGCTAAACACCGACAGCGATTTATCTATATTTAAATACAGACATATTTCCA
>JAYRXP010000190.1:0-2003 GCA_041917395.1 Paludibacter sp. | reverse complement strand
CACGTGAAATTCAGAAACTAAAAAAAGAATTATATACCATTATTGCCAATCATTCGAATAATCCGTTTGAGCGAATTGAGAAAGATTCGGATCGTGACTATTGGATGACCTCGGGTGAAGCGCTCGAATACGGAATGATTGACAAGATTTTGATAAATGACAAAAAGAAATAATGGCTAAAGTTGTAAAAAATTGCAGTTTTTGCGGACGCCCCGAATCTCAGGTTGAATTTTTCATAATGGGGCAGGGAGGCGCTCAAATTTGCAATGAATGTGCTGTTCAGGCTGCCGAAATAGTAAAGGAGAATTCAACGTCGCGTTCGAAAATACCGGCTTTGAAAAAAGACGATGTGCCTAAGCCTGTAGAAATAAAGAAATATTTGGATCAGTATGTTATCGGACAGGACGAAGCCAAAAAATTTCTTTCAGTTGCTGTATACAACCATTATAAACGTTTGATGCAGGAAAGAACCAACGATGATGTGGAAATCGAAAAATCCAATATTATTATGGTTGGTTATACCGGAACAGGAAAAACTCTGCTTGCACGAACCATTGCAAAAAAACTCCATGTCCCGTTTACCATTGTTGATGCTACTGTACTGACCGAGGCCGGTTATGTTGGCGAAGACATCGAAAGTATTCTTACCCGATTGCTTCAGGTGGCTGATTATGATGTGAAAGCGGCAGAACGTGGAATTGTTTTTATAGATGAGATTGACAAAATTGCCCGCAAGGGTGATAACCCGAGTATAACCCGTGATGTGAGTGGCGAAGGAGTGCAACAGGGATTACTTAAGCTGCTCGAAGGCTCGGTGGTGAATGTGCCGCCTCAGGGTGGGCGTAAGCATCCCGATCAGAAAATGATAGCTGTTAATACGCAAAATATTTTGTTTATCTGTGGTGGAGCTTTCGATGGTATTGAAAAAAAGATTGCATCGCGACTCAATACACGTGTAGTGGGCTATAGCGCAGCACTCGAAAATGAGCAGATTGACAAAAATAATATGTTGCAATACATTGCACCTCAGGATTTAAAGTCGTTTGGGCTCATTCCCGAAATTATTGGCCGTCTGCCTATTCTGACATATCTAGAGCCGTTGGACAGGACTGCTTTGCGTCGTATTCTGACTGAACCTAAAAATTCGATTATCAAGCAGTATACAAAATTGTTCGGAATGGACAAGATTGAACTTGTTTTCACAGATGAGGTGCTTGATTACATTGTGGATAAAGCCATAGAATTCAAACTTGGTGCGCGCGGCTTGCGCTCGATTACCGAGACAATAATTATGGATAAAATGTATGAAATGCCTTCGACTCAGGAAGATAAACTGAAGATTACACTTGATTACGCAAGAACAAAGATAGAAAAGGCAAATATTAACAGGTTGAAAATAGCCTGATAATGAGCTTTGTATGCTAAAAATACGGACATTGACTGCGTTTTTTGGTTAATGTCCCCATTTTTTTTTCAAAAAGCCTTGTATATTTGAAATCTGTTTATAATTTTGTTAAAGAATTCAGTATAAAAAAAATTACATGGTTACACATTCAGAGTTGCTCGCTCATTTGAAACAGAATTTTGGCTTCGATAGCTTTAAAGGCAATCAGGAGGCCATCATTCAGAATGTGATGAGTGGTAACGATACATTTGTTCTCATGCCTACCGGTGGTGGTAAATCACTTTGCTATCAGTTGCCGTCCATGCTTATGGAAGGTACTGCCATTGTAATTTCACCGCTGATTGCTTTAATGAAGAATCAGGTAGATGCCATGCGTAATTTCAGTGAGGAGGATGGAATAGCCCATTTTATTAACTCAACTCTTTCGCGTCCGGCTATCGAAGCTGTGAAAGCGGATTTGGTTTCGGGCAAAACAAAACTCCTGTATGTAGCGCCTGAGTCGCTCACAAAGGAAGAGAATATTGAATTTTTGAAGACACTTAAAATATCGTTTTATGCAGTTGACGAAGCACATTGTATTTCTGAATGGGGACATGAT
>JAYRXP010000189.1:0-2206 GCA_041917395.1 Paludibacter sp. | reverse complement strand
GACAGACGACGGACGACGGAAACCATGACAGCAGACAACGGACGACAGACGACGGTATCAAAGACAACAGACAACAGACGACAGACGACGGAGAAAGAATAAAGACGGAAGAGATTGAGGATTTCTGGGAACGTTTTGAAGCAAAATGTATAAAATACAAATTTGTTGATACGGTTTTTACCTATCTGATATTGGTTGAACAGTACTATAAAGCTCCGTTGCCACAATACCTTGCTGATAAATACGGTTCGTTGCTAACTGAGGATGTAAAAACCCGTTTTGAGAAGTTTCTGGCAGGCGAAGAAAATGCGTTTATTGGTCGTGGTGCTCCGCGAAGTAATACCGAAGCACATATTCGTCACTTAAAGCTTATGAAGAATCCGGTTGATTTTATGCGCTACCTCAAGGGTGTTGTTTTTCCGCCAAAGGAGTTTATGATTGAGAAATACTTAAATCAATGCATAATGTATAATGGAAAATGCATAATTAAAGAAGAAGAAGGGAATCAATGCATAATGGATAATGCACAATGCATAATTAAAGAGAGAAAAAAGAAATTATGCATTATGAATTATAAATTATGCATTAAATTCTGGTGGTTATGGTATCCATATCGTTGGTGGGTTGCCCTTCGGGCGATTTTTAGCAGTAAGAGGTAAATAAGAAATAGTTTGCAGTTTGCAGTCAACAGTTTGCAGTGAAAAGAAGTTGGGAGAAGTGAGCAGTGGGCAGCCCCGTAACACGGGATGTCGGAATACTCCATTTGCAGTTTATAGTTTATAGAAAGACAACAAAACTAAGAACAAAGAGCAAAGAACCAAGACGGGAAGGATTAAGACTTTAAAAACAATAAAAAAATCTGATTATGAATATCGACAGTATATTACAGCAAGGCGAAGGCATATCGGTTGAATATAAGCGTTGCAGCCGCCAGTTACCCGAAAGTTTTTTTGAAACGGTGTGTGCATTTCTGAACAGAGATGGAGGCACTATACTGCTTGGCGTTACCGACGATAAGATAATTGAAGGTGTACCAACCGATAATATTGAAGCTATCTGCAAAAGTATTGCAAATTTAAGCAATAATCCGCAAAAGTTACTTCCTACTTTTTTACTTAGTCCGGAAGTAGTAGATTACGAAGGTGTAAAGTTAATTCGGGTTTATGTGCCCGCATCTTCGGCAGTGCACCGCTGTGTATTAAAATATTACGATAGAAGTGTAGATGGAGATTACGAGTTGCGTACCGATGAACAAATAAAAGCACTCTACGCCCGAAAAAGTAATTTATTTACCGAAAATACGATCTATCCGTTTTTGTTCGAAAAAGATTTTGAGCCCGGCATTGTAGAGCGCGTTCGGCAAATGATACGAAATAATCGCTCAAATCATCCGTGGAACGATTTAAGCAACGAAGACTTTTTTCGAACATCGGGTTTATATCGACGCGATTTGGCCACAGGGCAGGAAGGTTTTACCTTAGCCGCTTTATTGCTATTTGGCAAAGCCGAAGTAATTCAGAGTGCAGTACCTCATTACAAAGTAGATGCATTGTTGCGCATAAAAGATTTAGACCGTTACGACGACCGTGAGAATATACGTTGCAATTTGGTAGATATGTACGATAAGTTGATGCAATTTGTTGAGAAACATTTGCCGGATAAATTCTACCTCGAAGGTGATTTGCGTATTTCGCTGCGCGATAAAATTTTCAGGGAAGTAATTGCCAATATTCTTATTCACAGGGAATATACGAATGCTTTTCCAACGATATTTTGTATTTACAACGGTTATGTAGAAGCAAAAAATGCCAATAAGCCTCGTTTGCATGGAATGTTAACACCACAAAATCTGTTGCCTTTTCCAAAAAATCCTTGTGTTGCTCAGATTTTCACACAAATGGGTCGTTCGGAGGAATTGGGCACCGGCATTCGCAATGTATTTAAATACTCTAAAGCCTATTCGGGTAGCGATAAGGTTAGTTTTTCGGAAGAAGATGTATTTGTAACACGTGTACCATTAATGGACGTCACCGATAATGTCACCGATAAAATAGCTGATGCAGTAAACAGTGTGGAGAAAAGTGTGGAGAAAAGTGTGGAGAAAAGTGTGGAGAAAATTATAGCTTTACTTTGTCAAAATCCATATATCACACAGACAGAAATTAGTAAAATAACCAATTTAACGCGGCGTGGTGTTGAGAAAAAT
>JAYRXP010000188.1:0-6520 GCA_041917395.1 Paludibacter sp. | reverse complement strand
GTGGCCATGTTTTTTTATGTTCGTTCGGAGGAAGACAAAATAAGATATAAAACGAAGCAGGTATCGAAAGTTACAACAGTGAATTCCGATAGTCTTACGATAGATTCAACTTCTCAAAAAAAATATGTAAATTTGTGAACTATAAATCCGGATTATTCGTATGTTTAGTTCACAAAAGCATAAAATCAAACTATTATTTTACCTTCTCTTGCAACTGGCGGGAACAATTAATGCTGCTCCCGAACTTTCGCGCCACTACACCTACCGCTACTTTAGCACGCGTGATGGGCTGGCACAGATGCAGGTAATGTGTGCATTTCAGGATAGTGATGGCTATATGTGGTTTGGTACTAAGGGCGGAGTGAGCCGATGGGATGGTAAATCGTTTAAAAACTATACGCCTGAGGATGGATTACCGCTTGGCGAAATCCGCAATATAAGTGAATGGGGCAAGCGCAGATTGTTTTTTACTTTGGGAGCGATGATAGTATTGGATGAAAATGATAGTATTTCAATTATAAAACTTCCTCAGGGGATGAACTACTCAACATTAACTCCACTGTCACTAGTTATCGACGATGAAAATATTTTTGTTTTTGGGCTGTATGACGAAAAAAATGATACAGAAGCAGGTAAAAGATGGAATTATAGATTTAATATTGTTACAAAAAAATTTACAAGAATTATAAATTTCAATAAAAAAGTAAGAAGTGTAAGTGGAAATAGTATTATATGTTCCGATGCAGTTTATTGTTGGACAGACAAAAAAATTATTCTAAAACATATATTTCCATTTGATGTCAGTAATATCGCATTTGATGAAGACTTTAGAAAAGTCGCGTTAAAACAGACACAAATGCATTACTTTTGCTTATTTAACCGCAAGAACAACTCATTTGTGCCAAAAGATAGTTTGCGATTCTATGATTCGCCGCATCGTTGCACTTGGCTTCCAGATGGATCATTTCTGGCATTAACTCTTAAAAACTATTCCTTTTATCCTTCTAAGCAGGCTAATTTATTTGATAAATCTGTATTTCCAAACTTCTCATTTGTGGATAAAGAAAACAACCTGTGGATTGGCACCGAGAATGGGTTGTATAATTTTTTTAATTTAAATATTCAGGAATATAAATTCAATTTGGGTGAGCCAGACAATATAGGGTCGATAGTTGAAGAGAATACAGGTAATATATGGCTAGGTAGTTTCGGAAATGGGCTAATTATACTTAATAAGCATGGAGAAATAAAAGTAATCGATTTTAAAAATAAATTTAATTCAGTTAAGGAGTTGCCTGCAAACCAAATATATATGGGCAGTACTACGCATGAAAAGATGGTGTATATGACAACAGCATTAGGAGTTGTATCATTTTTTAATACTAAATTCTATGCGAGTTCAAATACACCGGCATGTTTATATGCTTATTATGACCTTACAACAAACAAAATTATGTACTCAGGAGTTGATACGTTAACAAACAAACGTGGACTTTACATCGGCATGGAGGTTAATAAAAAGTTTTATCAATTCGAAAAAGGTTTTCCGATAAGTATTATTCGCGATGCGAACGGAGTTATACGGGTAGGTACGTTTAGGGGTACAGGCAGGTTGCAATATGGCAAGTTGGAGGTTGATACTGCTAAACGCGACTATGTTAGCGTGGTATGTATGGTATTAGACATCCGAAAACGCCTGTGGAAAGCGACCGAAAAGGGCATTTATGCGGAATTGCCCGATGGTCGTGAGTTCAGGTTGTCGCCTCTGCAACTTACCGGTTCCTACACTTCGTTGGTTGTTTACAAAAACAAGTATTTAGTAGCCGGTGGAACGCTTGGATTTTCAATTGTTGATATTTCGAAGCCGAATAATTATGCTAATCCGGAAGTGATCAATATTGGTTACGATGCCGGTTTTACTGGTTTGGAATCCGGTCAAAACGGAATTTGTGTTGATTCGGAAGGTTATGTTTGGCTCGCAACAGCACTTAATGTGTTGAGGTTTAATCCTGAAGATATTTTGAAAACTCACACACGTTTCATTCCAAAATTACGGATTAATAGTATTTTTTTCTCGGCTGACAATACCAATTGGCAAAGTCATTTCTTTTCAGGCGGAGAGGTAAGAATACCCTCTGAAAATAAATTCTTTCGTATTGACTACATTGCCAATTCTATTTCGGCACCAAAATCACTACGGTTTCGGTACCGGTTATTAGGGCTTTCGGATAAATGGTCGGAACAGGTTTACACAAAGTCGGTTAATTATACTAATATTGGCTTTGGAAAATACAGGTTCGAGGTGCAATGCAGTATGAATGGAATGGATTGGTCGCCAATTGTGCAAAGTCCGGTAATTGAGATTACGGTTCCTGTTTTTTTGCGACCGATAGCATTTCTAATTTATATATTGTTGATCATTGCTGTTAGTGTGCAGTTAACTAAGGTTTTAACAAAACGGAAACAAGACAACCAACTGCAGGAACTTAATCGGAGAAAACTCGAAAATGAACTACAGTTAAAATCATTACGTTCGAAAATCATTCCTCATTTTACCAAAAACGTATTAAGTGCCATAGGGCATTTTGCTATGACAGAGAAGTTAAAAGCAGGGCATTTTATTGCTGTTTTTTATAAGTTTTCCGAAAAGACACTCTCTTATTCTGATAAAAACTATATTGCTCTAAGCGAAGAAATTGAATATACAAAACTTTATCTTGAACTGGAAAAAATGCGTTTCGAGGATAAAGAATTCGATTTTAATATTTATATCTCTGACGAAATTGACCGTAAAATGCTTGTGCCTGCACTTACGCTACATACTTACTGCGATAATGCGATTCGTCATGGATTAATTAATAAATCCGGAAAAGGTTGGAAACTCACAATCAATGTAGAAAAGGAAATTACAGGAGTTAAGATTAGTGTGACTGATAATGGCATCGGACGAAAAAAAGCGGCACAACTTGGCACAAAGGGTGCCGGGCAGGGTTTGTCTTTGATTGAGTTGCAATTGGATTTTTACAATAGCCGGAATAATGAAAAAATAACACAGCAAATATACGATTTAATCGACCCGGACGGAAACGCAACAGGTACAAAAGTGGAGTTGTATGTGCCTGATAATTTCAAATTTATGAATTAAAGAATTGATTGTAGAAACATGCCCTAATCCAACATTAATTATCATGCATATTGAAAAAAATATTTTAATTGTCGACGATGAAGAAAAGGCTCGTTTATATTTAGCAGCATTACTGAATGAGTTATTTCCTTGTACGCAGTTGCAGTTTGCGGCCTCTCCTGCAGAGGCAATTATTATTCTTGAAAAACAGAAAGTCGACTTGCTGCTTCTGGATGTGGAGATGCCGGGAATGACAGGCCTGGAATTACTGTCTCAGCTTCGCGCTAAAATCGGCGCTAAACCGGTGATTTTTATTTCGGCATATAAACGAGCCGAGTTTATACAGCGTGCGATGCGGCTCGAAGCAATTGATTATATCGATAAGCCTGTTGACCCTATCGAGTTGGAGGTTGCAATTAATAAATGCTTCCTGACTCAAATAAATGTTTTCGAAGCAAGAGCTAATCTTTCGGGGAAAATAAAACTTTTTACAGCAAAGGGCGAAATGCATTGTGAAGCCGACGATTTATTATATTTCGAAACTATGAAACGAAATTCGATTGCTCATTTCAGTAATGGAACTAAAGAAGTGCTTGTGCGTCATAATTTAACAGAGTTGGAAGATATATTGCCAGCATATCACTTTATACGCGCCAGTCGTCAGTATTGCGTAAACAAAAATTTTATCAAATTCATTTCCAAAAGTACCAACTCAATAATATTATCTGTAGGTTGTGAACATATTGAATTGCGTAAAATTTACCCAAAAGTATTTGAACAACTTTAATTTTAAGAATTCACGAATCAGTTTAGATATTTTCAGTTTCGTTATTTCATTTCAAAGTTTTATCTTTGTGTGCAATTGAAAAAAAACTCTTCAGAGAGATAAAACGACATGGAAGAACAAATTATCACACAATCAGTTGATTACGGCGACAGTAATATTATTACGCTCGAAGGTTTGGAGCACGTTCGTCGCCGTCCGGGGATGTATATTGGTAAACTGGGCGACGGCACACATGCCGACGACGGTATTTATGTATTGCTCAAAGAAGTACTCGATAACTGTATCGACGAATACCGCATGGGCGAAGGCCGGTCGGTAGAAGTGAAGGTGAAAGATGGGCACGTGGAGGTGCGCGACCACGGACGTGGAATTCCGTTGGGAAAAATGATTGATGCCGTGTCGGTTATGAATACCGGTGGAAAATACGACTCCAAAGCATTTAAAAAGTCGGTAGGGTTAAATGGTGTAGGTACAAAAGCGGTAAATGCACTTTCGTCGAGTTTTATCGTGCAGAGTTTTCGCGAAGGCAAAACGCGCCGGGCAGAATTTGTGGAAGGAAAACTGGTAAACGACAGCGGAATTATCGATGATGCAACTTCGGATCGTGGAACGTATGTTTATTTTATTCCTGACAATAAACTGTTCAACGATTATGTTTACAAAGAAGATTTTATTGAGACCATGTTGCGCAATTTTGCGTATCTGAATACAGGCCTTTCGATAAACTTTAACGGAAAGCGTATTCTGTCGAAAAACGGTTTGATCGATTTGCTCAATGAAAATATGACGTCGGATCCTCTATATCCTATTATTCATCTCAAGGGCGAAGATATTGAGATTGCATTTACGCATAGCGACCAGTATGGCGAAGAATACTATTCGTTTGTAAACGGACAACATACCACACAGGGAGGAACGCATCAGAGTGCTTTTCGTGAAGCTGTGGCACGTACTATCAAGGAGTTTTACAACAAAAATCAGGAAGTTACCGATATCCGCAATGGTATTATCGCTGCCATTGCCATAAGTGTGGAAGAGCCGGTTTTCGAAAGTCAGACTAAAACCAAACTCGGTTCACGCGATATGTCGCCAACGGGAGGAGTGTCTGTGAGTAAGTTTATTTCCGATTTTCTGAAAAAAGAACTGGATAACTTCCTGCACCGTAATCCGGAAACTTCGGCCACCATGTTGCAGAAAATTCAGGATTCGGAAAAAGAACGCAAAGCCATCGCCGGTGTTACCAAACTGGCGCGCGAACGTGCTAAAAAAGTAAACCTGCACAACAAAAAATTGCGTGACTGTCGGGTGCATTACAACGATTCTCCAACAAAAGACGAAGCAAAAAATAAGGCCATCGAAGATTCCTGCATTTTTATTACCGAGGGAGATTCGGCAAGTGGATCAATTACCAAAAGTCGCGATGTAAACACACAAGCCGTTTTCAGTTTGCGTGGTAAACCATTGAACAGCTATGGCTTAACAAAGAAAATTGTGTACGAAAACGAGGAGTTTAACCTGTTGCAGGCAGCGTTAAATATCGAAGAAGGCATTGAGGGTTTGCGTTACAATAAAGTAATTGTGGCTACTGATGCTGATGTGGACGGTATGCATATTCGTTTGCTGCTTATCACCTTCTTTTTGCAGTTTTTCCCCGATTTAATTAAAAAAGGACATGTGCACATACTTCAAACGCCTCTTTTCCGTGTGCGAAATAAAAAGGAAACCATTTATTGCTATTCCGACGAAGAGCGTTTGGCTGCTATTGCAAAATTAGGTACAAATCCTGAAATTACACGCTTTAAAGGTTTGGGTGAAATTTCGCCCGACGAGTTTAAGCATTTTATCGGCAAAGACATGCGTCTCGATCAGGTTACGCTCAAAAAAGACGATGCAGTACACGATTTGTTATCATTCTACATGGGTAAAAATACTTCCGAGCGCCAGATGTTTATTATTGATAATCTGGTAGTGGAAGAGGATGTGTAAAGATATTTACTATTACAGCATTTACGATTTTAATGTCAGGTGAGCAAATCATTACCCAGGGCGTAAAATATGCCGGTTCCAAGCTGAAAATAATTCCGTACATTATGGAAATATTAGCGGAACTGGGTGATGTGCGTACGGTGTTGGATGGGTTTAGTGGGTCGACGAGGGTGGCGCAGGCTTTTGCTCAGCGAGGTTACGATACTACGGCAAACGATGTGTCGGCATGGTCGGAAGTATTTGCAACCTGTTATTTGAAATCGGAAAAACCGGATAGCTTTTACATAGAAATTCTTGACCATTTAAATGGACTGACGGGCTATGCAGGTTGGTTTACCGAAAATTACGGTGGCGAAGAAGGTGCTGTAAAACGTCCGTTTCAAATAAAAAACACCCGAAAGTTGGATGCCGTTCGGGATGAAATTGACAAATTGAATCTCAGCTGGGAGGATAAGTGTGTGTTGCTTACAAGTTTAATGTTAGCATTGGATAAAGTGGATAGTACGTTGGGGCATTTTGCAGCTTATCTTTCGGGTTGGTCGCCACGTTCGTTCAAAGACCTGAAACTTGAGTTGCCCAAACGTTTTCAGCACAGTGGTAAAAATTCGGTTATCCGGGGTGAT
>JAYRXP010000187.1:0-2192 GCA_041917395.1 Paludibacter sp. | reverse complement strand
TTTTATCTGAAGGAATTTCAAACCACAACGCCAAAAACGGCTCTCTCAGGCAAATAAAAACCAGCACAATGCTCAGAAAAGTAGAAACATATTTGCAGAAAAACAAACTACTGTCGGTGGGTGCTCCGGTAATTGTCGGTACCAGTGGAGGAGCCGATTCCGTCGCGCTGTTGCATGTGCTTAAAGAACTTGGATATAAGTGTGTTGTGGCACACTGTAATTTTCATTTGCGGGGCGAAGAGTCCGATCGCGATGAACAGTTTGTGGCAGGATTAAGCCTCAAACTCGGCTTACCGTATTGTAAAACTGATTTTGACACTGCCACTATTGCCGGAGAAAATAAAATTTCGATTGAAATGGCAGCCCGCGATTTGAGGTATAATTGGTTCGAGGAGCTGAGACAAAAGCTCGGAGCTGAAGCAATAGCAGTAGCACATCATGCCGACGATAATGCCGAGACGCTGCTTATGAATCTGACACGTGGCACTGGTCTTCGTGGCATGACGGGTATTCCGGTGCGTAACAGATATGTGGTACGTCCCCTACTCTGCTGCAATCGTAACGAAATTATTAATTACCTGCAAAAAAATAATTTAAACTACGTCGACGATTCAACGAATTTCGAAAACGAATATACACGCAACAGGTTTCGGAATGAAATAATTCCGCTCTTCGAGAAAATAAATCCATCATTCAGGGATACATTAAACGAAACTATCAATCGGTTTGAAGAAATTGAGCAAATTTACAACGAGCATATTACTGCGTTGAAAAATGAATTGTGCTTTACTGAAGATAAAAATACAATTATCGACACCACTGTTTTGAAAAAAATAAAATATGCCAAAACAGTACTTTATGAGATTCTTGCTCCCTGTAATTTTCATACAGATACGATTTCGAATGTGCTCAATGCTTTAAATAATGAGCCCGGAGCTGTGTTTTATTCGCAAACACATCAGTTACTGCTCGATCGCGACAGGCTGATACTCTCTGAGCGGGTTGCCCCTGTTTCGGACATTTTCACGATAAATGCCGCCGATTCTGAAATCACAGAGCCGGTTCATTTAAAAATAACTGTTCGGAAACATGATGGCACAATCAATAAACAGGTCGATTTTGCCACTCTGGATGCCGCGAAAGTAACTTTTCCCCTCACGCTGCGCCACTGGCATCACAACGATCGGTTTGTACCTTATGGCATGAAAACCCGCAAAAAGTTAAGCGACTTTTTTATCGATAATAAAATAAATCGTTTCGAAAAAGAAAATATATGGCTTCTGCTATCAGGAGATGATATCGTATGGATTGTCGGATACCGGGTTGACAACCGCTTTGCACTGGACGAAACAACAACCGAAGTAATTGAATTTCAATTGATAAAATAATTTTTATTAATTTTTATACCAAAAATAATCTAAAATAATTGCCAATTAAATATTTAGTTGTACATTTGCAATGATTTCTCACATATAAAGGCGTCCCGCTTTTTATTTTTTAAATAATCAAATAAATAATTCATTCAAAAAAACGTGATTTTCCTTCTAAACAGGAAGAATTCCCTCAAAACGTTTATTTACATCATTTTATGACTAACTACAACATTTTGCAACTCAATGCGAAAGAACTGTCCGCCCTGAAGGACATTGCCACCGAACTTGGTTTAAAAGTTTCAAATTCGGTAAAAAAAGAGCAACTTATTTACGACATTCTCGATCGACAGGCTGAGGTTAATGCACAGCGGAAAACAACAATTGAAAAGCCTGATACTGACAAGAAAAAACGGATGCGTGTGCAGATTACGAAAAAGGGCAACGAGCCCAAAACGGAAGTAGCTGCGACAGAAGCACCAAAACAAGAGGCAAAACCACAGCCCAAAGCTGCTGTTAATGTTGCCGAAAAGGTACAGGAAAATGTAAAACCAACTCAGGTAGCCGAAAAACCTGCTGAAAACAAAGCGAAAGCCAAAAAAACAAAAAAACCGGCCGCCAAGCCAATCAAAACAGAAGTTGCTGCTGAAACCACACAGGATAAACCAGCCGAAGTTTCTCCTGAAAAACCAGCTGAATCACCAGTTTCGAATGTTGAAACAACAGAAACTACTTCCGCTGAAAAACCAGCACAGAAAAAAATACGTGACCGTATAATCAAAAAACCAACAATTGCTCCGGATGCTTCTGCTGCAAAAGCCG
>JAYRXP010000186.1:0-5650 GCA_041917395.1 Paludibacter sp. | reverse complement strand
TTATGTATCAGTATTTCTTATAAAACTAAGTAATTTTGCTACATGAAATAAACGAAGAATAAATTACGATACAAAAAAATACAATGACAAGTAAAGAAAGAGTTATCCAGACTTTGAACTTTGAAAATCCGGATAAAATTCCGGTAAATTTATGGTGCCTTCCGGCTGCAAAATTAAAATATGGCGAAGCGCTTGAGAAAGTGGTTGCTGAAAGTGAAATTGATATTGTTTGGGCGCCATTTGTTGACCCTACTGAAGACCCACGTCATTACTGTGTAGGTTCTTACACCGATGTGTGGGGTTCGGTATGGAATAGCCGACAGGCAGGAATCATTGGCGAAGTTAAAACTGCACCGCTCGAAGATTTTTCGAAAGTGTGGGATTACAAAAACCCAAAAGAAATTTTATTATCCGGGAAAAATAATTTTTCTGACACAAATAAATTTATCGCAGAGCAAAAGGACAAATTCATACTCGGAGGCTGGATTATCATTTTTGAACGGATGCAGTTTTTGCGTGGTACTGAGAATTTGCTGATGGATACTTTTATTGAATCAGATGAGTTTTTCAAATTGCAGGAAATTGTGGCGGATTATTACACTACTTACCTCGATTTGTGGCTCGAAACAGATGTGGATGCTATTATTTTTGCCGATGATTGGGGCACACAACAATCGCTACTGATTGACCCCGAAAGCTGGCGCAGACTTTTTAAACCGATTTATAAACGACTTTTTGATAAAGCGAAAAGTGCAGGAAAATTTGTTTTTATGCATAGCGATGGATATATCCTGGATTTGTACGATGACTTTATCGAGCTGGGTGTCGATGCCATCAACAGTCAGGTGTGGTGCATGGGGCTCGACAAAGTAGCCGCTAAATGCAATGGACGCATCACGAATTGGGGCGAAATATGTCGTCAAAATATTCTGCCTTTTGGTACACCCGAAGATGTACAAAACGCTATTAATCAAATGAAAAAGCATCTTTGGGTAAATGGTGGTCTTATCGGTCAGTTTGAAGCCGCTCACGATCAACCTCTTGAAAATATCAAAACAGGAATTAATGGTTGGAATGACCAAAAAACAGAAAAAAATGAATAGCAGTTTAGCAGTACTACAAACAAGATTTTTGATGCTTGGAGTATCATTAATAGCATTGTCACAGCAAATTTTTGGTGCTGACAAACGACCAAATGTACTCTTGATTTTGTCCGACGATCATAGCGCACCTTATTTAGGTTGCTACGGAAATCCCGATTTAAAAACTCCTAATCTAGATAAACTAGCAAATGAGGGTGTTATGTTTACAAGAGCTTACGTAACTGCCCCTCAAAGTGTTCCATCGCGTGCATCGCTAATGACCGGCAGATCGGTAGTTGATGTTGATATGCTACGTTTCACTGCCCCACTCGACAAACAATTTATCACTTTCCCTGAACTTCTCAGAAAACAAGGCTATTACACCGGACTTTGTGGAAGGTCATATCACCTCGATGGTGATGGAAATACCAGTGGGAGTAGTTATAAATACCTGGTTGATTATAAGTTAATGACTTTTAGTAGTCGGTTTGATTATGTACGCACTGGTAACGATGATGAAACAATCAGTCAGTTCGAAGAGTTTTTAAATCAGCCACGCGATAATAAGCCCTTTTTTATGCAGGCAGGATTCAATGATCCACACAGGAGTTTCACAGCACCAGAGTATGAGCCTAATCCGGACTCATTGACCATCCCTTCCGGAATGCCTGATACAAAACTATTACGCAAAGATTTATCTGGTCATTATGGTGAGATTCAACGCCTTGATTTGCGAATAGGGAAGCTATTAAATGTCCTTAAGAAAAAAGCAATTCTTGATAATACAATTATTATTTTCATGGGGGATAACGGGGCTGCATTATTGAGAGGTAAAGGAACATTGTATGAACATGGAATTCATGTGCCTCTTATAATGAGATTTCCTAAAACAATTAAGGCAGGTACTACGACTGATGCCTTAATATCTGGTGAGGATATCGGACCTACGGTGTTAGATATGGTTCGTATTAAACCCGACCCGAAAATGACAGGAAAGAGTTTCTTTTCTGTTATAGAAGGAGACAAAAAAGATATACGTGAATATGCTTTTGCTGTAAGAGGAACTCATGCCAGCATTTTACCGGGAAGTTCAGTTTCTTTCGATTTATCGCGTTGTGTTATCAGCAAAAAGTTCAAGTTTATATACAACCCAATGTTTAATTTACCCTATTGCCCTGTTGATTTTGAATCGGAAGATTTTTGGAAAGAGTTAGTACAATTGAACAAAGACAAAAAATTGCCTGAAAGATTTTCACAAACCTATATGTTTAGCTCACAACGCCCTATGTTCGAATTATATGATCTTGAAAATGATCCCAATGAGTTTATAAATCTTTCTGGAAAGAAGGAATTTGAACAACAAGAAAAAATAATGAAAACAGAACTATTAAAATGGATGATTTTAAATCGGGATGTAGTTCCATTACCAATAACTACTAATTAGATTTTTTTTCAAAATCAGGCATACTGGAGCATAATTTTTAGAAAATATGAGTTTTAATGATAAAATGAGTTTTACTATGATTATACTTTATTTATTTATTTGAACACTATATGCGACTTTTAAATGATTTTGTAAGATAAACAGATACATAAAAAGATAAAGAATTATACTTTTAATTAGCAGAAGTATAGCGGAAAATTCAATAATAGTGATGCATTATATGCAGTTCATAGTCTCTTTAAACGGGAATCAGGTTTAGTTTAACAAGATAGTTTTTTTGAGGTTTTGAAAGAATGTCTGAAGATTTAGAATTTTCGGGCATTCTTTTTCAACATTTACTGCTAAGCTTCAATAAAAATTCAATAAAATGACTTGGAAAATAAAATTAAAGACTATTATTTTGTTAGTAATGATATATATATTACATTTGTAACGAAATATAAAACTATATATTATGAAACAGTCAGATATACAAGCAGTTGTTAATGAACAAGCCGAATCATTTCGTTCATTCGATTTGGGAATAAGCAGGGAACTACTTCCTTTGTTACCGGTTTCCACATCGCATGCTTTGGTTGTTTCAGGAATCAGACGATGTGGAAAAAGTGTTTTATTGCATCAATTTGTTAGAAATGAAATAGAAGATGTGTTCTATTTTAACTTTGCTGACATACGACTCTATGATTTTTCGGTAAATGACTTTGTTTTGCTGGATGAAATAGTAAAGGAAAGTGGAAAGAAAATCCTTTTTTTCGATGAAATTCAATTAGTGAAAGGTTGGGAAATCTACGTTCGGCAAAAATTGGATCAAACAATAAGAGTTATCATTACTGGTTCAAATGCACAGATGTTAAGCATTGAATTGGGTACAAACTTAACCGGAAGGCATATTTCAAAAGAATTGTTTCCATTCAGTTACAAAGAATTCTGTTTATTGAACAACTTTGATTTAAGCAGAGATAGTTACGTGAGTTACTTAGAAAAAGGAGGATTTCCGGAGTTTCTGAAAACAAACAACAAAGATTTGTTGATTTCATTGATTGAAGATATTATTTACAGAGATATAGCTACACGCTATGCAATAAGGGATGTTAAGGGATTGAAAACACTTTGCATTTATCTGATGTCAATAACCGGGAATCGAATAAGTCCAAGTAAACTAACCGGAGTTATTGGAGTAAAATCGCCCTCTACGGTATTGGAATATTTATCACATTTTGAATCGAGTTATGTTATAAATCTTATTTCAAAATTTTCATACTCCTTAAAAAGTCAAATGCTTTCGGAGAAAAAGGTATATATAGTTGATAATGGGTTGATTAATGTAAGTTCAATTTCAGCTTCGAAGGATTTGGGACGAAAATTTGAAAATACAATATATTGGGATATCAGGAAATTGACAAAAAGTATATGGTATTTCGCTGATAATGAGTCGGAATGCGACTTTGTTTGTAAAATTAACGAAACATACCATGCCATACAAGTATGCTATGAGCTTCACAACGACAATCAGGAAAGAGAAGTAAAAGGTATTTTATCAGCCATGAAATATTTTAATCTTAACGAGGGCGTAAAAATAACCTTAGATCAATCGGATTTGATTATTATTGATTCGTATAAAATTAAAGTTATTCCGGCATTTAAATTTGAGTATAAGTAGCAGCAATAACCATAATTCATTAAACAGCATTCAAAGTCCGTTTAAACAGGAATCCGGTTTAGTTTAACAATATAGTTTTTTTGAGGTTGATAATCACACCCCGCACCAAAGCAAATCAAAACTGCTTTGGTGTGGGGTGTTTTTTTGTCACATGGAACTCGCCAATGATAATCATTGCAATTGCTCATGGCTCGTTTCATTTGTACGAATTTACCATTTAATTGAATTCGATTATTATCAGGCAGGGCGAATATGTCGTATGTTTGTACCGTTAATTGATACGAAAATCTTAAATCAAAAAATGATATGTTAATTCAGGGAAAAATCAGGCAGGTTTTTAAACAAACAAATTTTACAAAAACTCCAACAGCATTCGTGCGTTTTGTGGTTGCAGGTATTTTTAGTTTTTGTGTTTTAAATGCTACAATTGCCCAGAAACAAACCGTAAAAGGCGTAGTAAAAGACAATAACGGCGAGCTACTTATAGGTGTAAGTGTAGTGATTAAAGGCACAAGTAACGGAACCATTACAAATTACAACGGACAGTATTCCATCGATGTAAATTCGGCTAAAGATGTATTGTTGTTTTCGTATGTAGGTTACAACAATTTTGAAACTGTGGTTGGGAACCGAACAAATATTGATGTTCGACTGACCGAAGATACCAAAGCGCTCGATGAAATTGTAGTTGTAGGCTACGGTACGCAAAAGAAAAGCGACCTTACGGGTTCGGTGGTTTCGGTAAAAGCCGACGATATGAATGCGATACCTACTACAAGTGTGGCCGAAATGCTTCGTGGACAGGCTGCCGGTGTGGTGGTTACGCAAGGTTCAGCTCGTCCGGGTGGAGGTTCGAGTATTGTAATTCGTGGAAAAAAATCGCTTTCGGGTACGGGTGGTAATGCACCGCTCTACATTGTGGATGGTGTGCCTGTTACGGGCATCGACGATTACAACTCGCAGGATATTCTTTCGGTAGAAATATTGAAAGATGCTTCGACGCAAGCCATTTACGGTGCACGTGCTTCGAATGGTGTTATTCTTATCAGCACCAAAAAAGGGCAACAAAACAAAACTTCGGTCGACTTTTCGACTTATGTTGGTTCTCAAATGGTGAAACGCAATTTTGATTACTTCAGCCCCGAAGAATGGATTCAACTGAAGCGCGAAGCTAACCGCGTTTATACCATTCAACCCGATGGAAGTTATGTCACGTCTTATCTGGGTGGTGACCCTGTTGATGGGGTTTATCCTGATGAAGGTGAGAAATCGCTTTTTGGAAATATGTATCAAAATGTGGTGGATAAAAAATATACCGATTGGGAATCATTGTCAGTGAAGCCGGCTATTCAGCAAAAATACGATTTGAGTGTGCGCTCAGGTGGCCCGAATACTAAGTTTTTGGCTTCGCTGGGCTATTTCGACCAAAAAGGAATGATTGCTCCGGCTGCTTATCAGCGTGCG
>JAYRXP010000185.1:0-1986 GCA_041917395.1 Paludibacter sp. | reverse complement strand
GGATTTGTAATTCTTTGCACCTCCCTGAAATATAGGAATTGAAAGACTTATTGCTGCATTTGAAGTTGGAAACCATCGATAATTTGCCATTGCTATATCATCGTTTGCCATCGACATGTATTGGTAGTTGATACTTCCGGCCAAAGTAGGGAGCCATGTCGTTTTTTGAACATCTATTGCTTTTTGCATTTGTTCCAGTCGCAAATCCATTTGTTTTAAATCACTATTTTTTACAAGCTTGGTCGTGTCGACTGACAACATAGCTCCATACAGGGAACTTTCATATTCGCTGAGTTTGCCTTCCAACTTAATTTCTGTCGATAAATCGATGCCCATCAGGGTTTTGAGTTGTAGTTTGCTCATCGAAACTGCACTTTCAGCAGAAATAGTGTTCGATAACGCATTACGCAATTGTACATCAGCACGTAACCATTCAAACTCAGACACACCACCAAGTTTATACTTATCTGCTATAATTCGTGTGCTCGCTTCCGTGTTTTTGTAGTTTCTCTCAAATACGGAATAGGAATCCTGCATCATAAGTATGGTGTAGTAAGCCTTTGTAATTTGATTAATCAACGTAATTTCCGATGAACGAGCGGTTTCATTTGCTAATTGTAAATCTACTTCGTTCATTTTTAGTGTGGCCCACAACGTAGGCGATATAATTGGCAATGATGCCGATATTCCTCCTACGAAAGTATTGTCTTGTCCAACTTCAAAACCATCAGGATTCGAAGGCATTCCGGGTATTGAAAAAAACATACGTTGCTTTTTCAATGCGCGTTGATACGACCCGGCCGCTGATATATTGGGATATAATGCAGCTATTTTTTCCTTGTTCGAATAATCAACGCGTTGCAGTTGTTTGTCGGCAATTTTAATTGTCGGACTTTTGCTTAGCCCAATTTCAATAGCTTGTTTGAGGTTGAGCTTTAATGTGTCCTGAGCATTTAAAATTGCTGTTGATGTAGTGCCTATCAGGCATATCATCAGTAGTTTTTTAAAATTTCTCTTCATTATTATATTGTTTAAATTATCAGTATAGTTTGTCTTTGTTTTTTGCAAAAGTAAAATTATTGTCGGGTTGTATGTAAGTTAAAATCGATAAATGACTGCTATTTCTCGTCGAATGACCGAATTAAAACTATAGTTGCTTATCTTCATTATAATAGTTTTCTTCTAAATACTTTAGACCCGTTTCGTTAGCAATGAGATGAATTATTAAATCGATATAAAAGTCCATCATTCTTTTCTTAGAATATTTTTTTTGATTCTCCTGCATCATTTCGAATGTGGTTCTCATTTGCACCGAGTGGAAAAATGAAGCCAGTTCTATATCCAGATTTTTTCGATAGTATCCTTCTTCTATTCCCTGTCTCAGGTTCATTTCAAAGCCGGCCTTTATGGCTTCAATTTTCATTGACTCATATTTGTCAAATACTTTCGGATAGTATTTTTGAATATCGAACCACAATTGATGAGGTTCACACTCCGAGTTTCTTTTTAGTTCCTTAATGATAAAAATCAGCGAATCAATTGCATTTTTGTTTCTCAGATTTTTTTCAAACTTTTCAAAATGTTGTTGTTTGTTTTCATCAATTACAGCTCCTATCAAATCTTCCTTCTGTTGAAAATGTTGATAGAATGTTTTTTTCGAAATGCGTAATTCATTGCAAACCTCATCGATAGTTATGTTTCGCACTCCCGAACGATGGAACAATTTTGAGGCTGTTTGAATAATATTCTGTTTTAACGAATTCATTTTTTTTGTTTGTGAGAAAAATCGATGCGCAAAATTACAGCAAATTGAACGAATATGAGCTGTAAATGTTCAAAATATTTTTGTTAAATATGTTGAATTGCTTCTATATTGTTGATATTCAATTTTTTATTTTGTGCAACTTGGAAACTAAAATAATCTTAACGTTTCTTTGTGGTACGATTTGCAAAAAAAACTCCGGCTTCGACCGGAGTTTTTTTTCT
>JAYRXP010000184.1:0-2988 GCA_041917395.1 Paludibacter sp. | reverse complement strand
GTGGCTGACCTGAAACTTACTTATGCCGATCTGGTATTTCAGACCACCATTCCGTCCGAAATATATGGCTGGACAGGAGGCTTTGCCTTGTTTTCGTTTTTGCTTACACTGTTACGCGAACTAGTAAAAGATATGCAGGATGTGACCGGTGATAAAGAAATGGAATGCCGGACAGTAGCAATTGTATGGGGCGAAAAGAAGACCAAACTATTGATTTATTCACTGGCGATTCTAATAATCGTACTGCTTGTGATTAGTCAACAACTGCTGATTCCGTTTGAAAGTTCACTTTCGCTGAAATACATTCTTTTTATTCTAATAATTCCTCTCTTTGCATTTTGCTACTTTGTTTTCAAAGCCGGTTCGGCAGCTGAATTAGGCACCGCTGCTACGCTTCTGAAATATATCATGTTAGCCGGCGTTTTGTACAGTTTTGTATTCTATTTTATTTTAGCCAAAACATACGGTTTAAGCCTGTTTAATTTGTTCATGATAAAATAGCACCGTAAAAATCGCCCGTGTATTGAGGAAAGATTTAACAAAAACAAAACTATCAAACAACTGAAATTGAACAAAATATGCTTTTAAAAAACATTGAAAAGTATAAAATCATACTGGCTTCGCAATCGCCCCGTCGTCAGGAACTTTTAAAAGGACTTCAGATAGATTTCAGTGTAAAAGTGCTGGATATCGACGAAAGTTATCCGAACGACATTGTTGGTGTGGATATCCCAATGTATTTGGCAGAAAAAAAAGCAAATGCTTACGAGATTGACGACGAAACATTGCTGATAACAGCCGATACCATTGTTTGGCACGAAGGAAAAGTTTTGGGTAAACCAACAGACAAAGCCGATGCCAAACGTATGCTGAAGCAACTTTCGGGAAAAACGCATGAAGTAATAACAGGGGTTTGCATTAGTACAACAAAAAAACGTAAAACGTTTCATGTAATATCGGACGTACGGTTTGCAAGCCTGACGGAAAGCGAAATAGACTATTACCTCGAGAATTTCAAACCTTACGACAAAGCCGGTTCATACGGCGTGCAGGAATGGATTGGCTATATAGGAGTTGAGCATATCGAAGGTTCGTACTTTAACGTAATGGGATTGCCTATTCAGCGACTTTACAATGAACTGAAAAAGTGGTAAAATTAAACACAAACTACAATAAAATAATCTTAAGAAAATACGTATGAATGCAATGCCTTTAGTTATCGCGGCAATTTTGTTTCTGATAATTGCCTATCGGTTGTACATTAGTTTTGTTGTTGCCAAATTGGCCACAATTAACGATTTACGCACCACTCCTTCTGACCGGCTTTACGATGGACAAAATTTCGTTCCTGTAAGCAAATGGGTACTTTTCGGACATCATTTCGCAGCGATTGCCGGTGCAGGTCCGCTGGTTGGACCCGTTTTAGCTGCTCAGTTTGGTTACTTCCCCGGATTTGTGTGGATGCTTGTCGGTTCGGTTTTTGCCGGTGCTGTACACGATTTTATTATTCTGTATGCATCAACACGTTCAGATGGAAAATCGCTGGCAGAAATTGCCCGTAAAGAAATTAACAAAGTCAGTGGATTTACAGCATCAATTGCTATATTATTGATATTAGTTATTGCAATGGCTGGCCTCGGATTGGTTGTTGTAAATGCACTTTCAGAAAGCTCGTGGGGATTATTTACCATTGCAAGCACAATACCAATTGCGCTGTTTATGGGTGTATGGATGTTTAAATTTAGAAAAGGTAAAACGGTTGAAGCAACAATAATCGGAGTTACACTTCTGACATTAGCTGTCATTTTCGGACGCTACATTCCGGGTTCTCCTTTTGCTTCATGGTTTACATTTGATCATAAAACATTAACAATCCTGCTGGTAAGTTACGGGTTTTGTGCTTCGGTATTGCCTGTATGGCTGCTGTTGTCACCCCGCGATTATTTGAGTTCCATCATGAAAATTGCCGTAATCGGGATGCTTGCAGTAGGTGTAATCTGGGTTGCTCCCACGATGCACATGCCGGCGTTTACCGAATTTATTCACGGTGGTGGACCGATTATACCCGGCACTTTATTTCCGTATCTTTTCATTACTATTGCCTGTGGAGCGATTTCGGGATTTCACGCTTTGGTGAGTTCGGGCACAACTCCCAAAATGATTATGAAAGAGTCGCACATTAAAAGTATAGCGGCGGGCTCCATGCTGGTTGAGGCAATGGTTAGTATTTTAGCGCTTATTGCAGCCTCAAGTTTATTTCCGCTCGACTATTTTGCTATCAACGTACCTGTCGAAAAGTTTGCTGCCATTTTGCCAAAGTTGCAGGCAATGGGATTCACAGAATCGAATATTACGCAACTATCAGCCGAAGTAGGCGAGAAAATCGTTGGACGTACGGGCGGTGCGGTTTCGCTGGGTGTTGGTATGGCGCAAATCTTTTCAGCCATTCCGGGACTTAACGGGCTAATGTCCTACTGGTACCACTTTGCAATCATGTTCGAAGCTTTGTTTATTCTCACAACTATCGATGCCGGAACAAGAATCGGACGTTTCGTGTTGCAGGAAATGTTGGGAAAAGTCTACGCTCCGTTCGGACGAACAAACTGGCTGCCCGGAAATCTTGTAGCAAGTTTCTTAATGGTGTTTTTCTGGGGTTATTTTATTTATACCGGAAGCGTATCGACAATCTGGCCAATGTTTGGAACAGCAAATCAGTTGTTGGCAACAATTGCATTGGCTGTAGGCACCTCTTACATTATCAACAGAGGTAAAATCAAATACGCATGGATAACTATTCTACCATTTTTATTTATTGGCTTCACCACGATTTATGCCGGAATAATGAATATTTTCAATATTTATTTGCCTCAGCTTCAGGATAAAGCCACCATTACCCAAGGTATTATTAATCTGGTTCTTTCAATCACTATTTTAGGCTGTGCTGTAGTTGTGTTTTACAATGCAATTCCATCGTGGATTAAAGCATAC
>JAYRXP010000183.1:0-4955 GCA_041917395.1 Paludibacter sp. | reverse complement strand
GTGGTAAAAATAATGATTCAGCTTACGAAAAGTCCGGTGACAGCTCAGCGATTTATTTTAGTTGCCGAAAACTGCTCAAACAAAGACATATTGAGCTGGATAGCCGACGGTTATGGCAAAATGCGTCCGAAAATAAGCATATCTCCAAAAGTGCTTATTGCAATCGGATTCCTGTCGGAAATAACGGGAAAAATTTTCGGTTTTGCTCCTTCGCTGGATGTCAGCATGGCAAAATCGGCATCAGTACGCGCTTATTATTCGAACCAAAAAATAATCTCGCTGTTGCAGTTTGAGTTTAAGCCCATCAGGCAGTGTATATCAGAGATTTGCAGTTTTGATAAATAATTGTATTTTTGTAAAATATGAAGACATTCAGAATTGGTGGAATTCATCCAAAAGAGAATAAACTTTCGGCAGGAAAAAAAATAATTGTTGCTGAATTACCCAAACAGGTTGTAATTCCGCTGTCGCATTACGTTGGCAATCCGTGCGAGGCCGTTGTAAAGACCGGCGACCACGTAAAAGCGGGTCAGTTAATCGGCAAAGCCAGCGGTTTTATTTCGGCTAACATACATTCTTCCGTATCGGGAAAAGTAACAAAAGTGGATGTTCACTTAGATGCAACCGGCTACAAACGTCCCGCTGTATTTATCGATGTAGAAGGAGACGCGTGGCTCGAAGAAATAGATTGTTCAGACGAATTAATCCGGGAGTGCACGCTAACTCCCGACGAAATTAAAAAACGAATTCAGGATGCCGGCATCGTAGGACTTGGCGGAGCCACATTTCCCGCGCATGTTAAATTGAGTCCGCCTCCCGGCAAAAAAGCTGAATGCCTGATAATAAACGCTGTTGAATGCGAGCCTTACCTCACAAACGACCATGCACTGATGCTCGAAAAAGCAGAAGAAATAATGGTCGGTATTCGTATTACAATGAAAGCGCTGAGCGTTGAAAAGGCTTACGTCGGCATTGAAAACAACAAACCCGACGCGATAAAACTATTAAGCAATCTGGCAAAAAACTACGACGGAATAAAAGTAGTTCCACTCAAAGTCTGCTATCCTCAGGGAGGTGAAAAACAATTAATTGATGCCATCATTCATCGTCAGGTACCAAGCGGCAAAATTCCGATTGAGGTTGGTGTGGTTGTACAAAATGTAGCTACAATTTTTGCCATTTACGAAGCCGTTCAGAAAAACAAGCCGCTGGTGGAACGCGTAATCACGGTTACGGGAAAATCGGCTTCGAACACCGGAAACTACCTGGTTCGTATCGGCACCCTGCTATCCGAAGTTGCCGAACAATCGGGAGGCGTACCGGCCGACACAGGAAAAATTGTGGGTGGTGGACCTATGATGGGACGTTCATTGCTGTCGCTCGAGGTGCCAACAGCCAAAGGAAGCGCCGGAATTTTGTATTTGCCCCGCCCGGAATCGATTCGCAAACCGATAAAAAACTGCATCCGTTGCAGCAGGTGCGTAACCGTTTGCCCTATGGGGCTGGAACCATTCCTGCTCATGAATCAAAGCGAACGAAATATGTGGCCCGAAATGGAATCAAATAAGGTAATGGACTGTATTGAATGTGGCAATTGCAGCTATGTTTGTCCTTCCAATCGCCCTTTGCTCGACTATATCCGATTTGGAAAAACAACAGTTGGAGAATCTCTCCGAAACAAAACAAAGCAGACTGCCGGATAAATATTATGGAAAAACTGATTATCACACCCGCGCCACACATTCATAGTGGCGACTCTATCCCGAAAAACATGCTCAATGTCATTATTGCGCTTGTACCCGCGCTGCTGGCCGGGCTGTATTTTTTCGGATTAGGAGCATTGATTGTTACACTCACGTCGGTTGTTTCGTGTATTGCTTTCGAATATCTTATTCAACGTTTTCTGCTGAAAACAGAAACTTCCGTTACCGATGGTTATGCTGCGCTAACAGGTATGTTGCTCGCCATGAACCTACCGTCGAACCTGCCCGTTTGGATAATTATTATCGGCTCATTAGTGGCAATTGGTATTGGCAAAATGACCTACGGCGGCCTCGGAAACAACATTTTTAATCCTGCACTGGTAGGCAGGGTATTCCTGTTAATTTCGTTTCCGGCTCAAATGACATCGTGGCCATTACCATCGCCACTGACCACCAATTATCTGGATGCTGCCACCGGTGCCACCGCTTTGGCTTTAATGAAAAGCCACATTGACGGCTTACCTTTGCTACCTGATTTACTCCTGGGAAAAATGGGAGGTTCGTTAGGCGAAGTTTCCACACTTGCATTGCTTGCCGGGCTTGTTTATTTGCTGGCAAAAAAAATAATAAGCTGGCATATTCCGGCCAGCATTCTGGCCACCGTTTTTTTATTCACCGGCCTCTTGCATCTCGTTAATCCCGACATGTACGCTTCGCCGGTTTTGCATTTGCTAACCGGAGGATTAATGCTGGGAGCTGTTTTTATGGCTACCGACTACGTAACCTCGCCCATGAATCCGCGCGGAATGCTGGTTTACGGCGTGGGTATCGGGATTATCACTGTTGTAATCCGCTTGTTTGCAGCATATCCCGAAGGAGTATCGTTTGCTATACTCATCATGAATGCATTTACGCCATTGATAAATAAATATATCAAACCCAAACGCTTTGGTGAAAAAGTAAAATGATGTGGTGATTTTTTAAATAGTAAATTGTAAATGGCTAAATCGTAAATAGCTTGATTAATAAACTTTACGAACTTACAATAATGGCACAAGTTGAATCAGGTTTTAAAAATATAGTTTTGGCAGTTAGCTGTATTGCCCTGTTTGCTGCCGGCACACTGGCATTGGCATACAGATTAACCAGGAATCCCATTGCTGCCGCCAAAACAGCAAAGCAGCAAAATGCAATAAAAGAGGTATTGCCTGCGTAGGCCGATCATTTAGCCGGGCCCGTAAGAATAACGGACGGAGATGAAAATCTCATCGTATACAAAGCTTACAATTCCCGCAATGAATTTATAGGGGCTGCCGTACAGTCATCGTCGAACAACGGATTTGCAGGGAAAATTGCAATCATCGTGGGATTCGACAAAGAGGGCAATATTATAAACTACTCGGTAACGCAACAAAATGAAACTCCGGGCCTGGGTAGAAAAATGACCGAATGGTTCAAGACCAATACAGGCAACCAAAGCATTATCGGAAAAAATCCGGCAATAGCCAATCTTACCGTAAGCAAAGATGGCGGCGAAGTAGATGCAATCACTGCTGCAACCATATCTTCGAGAGCATTTCTTTTCAGCGTTCGCAATGCTTATCAGGCATTTAGTGTAAACAAGGATGAAATGCCAACAGATTCAAACATAGTTAATCAAAACAAATGAAACAGGAAAATAATATGCGTCACGAATCAAGCCTGAGAGTATTCCTGAAAGGATTAATAAATGAAAATCCGGTATTTGTGCTGATTTTGGGTATATGCCCCGCATTAGCCACTACATCATCAGCAATCAACGGACTTAGCATGGGACTGGCCACCACATTCGTTTTGTTTGGCTCTAATCTTATTATTTCGTTGTTTAAAAACATTATCCCTGACTCAATCCGGATTCCGGCTTATATGGTAATTATCGCCACATTTGTATCAGTAGTCGAAATGTATATGCAGGCCTTTTTTCCGGCAATTTACGAAAGCCTCGGCATATTTATTCCGCTTATTGTCGTAAACTGCCTGATATTGGGCAGAGCCAAAGCCTTTGCATCAAAAAACAATGTATTTAAGTCCGCACTCGATGGACGTGGAATGGGACTTGGCTTTACAGTGGCGCTCACCATGCTTGGCACAATCCGCGAATTGCTCGGCACCGGAAAAGCATTTGGATTCACGTTTTATCCCGAAAAATACGGAATGATACTATTTGTTCTTGCTCCCGGAGCATTTATAGCCTTAGGATTTCTTATAGCTATAATGAATAAATTGAAAAGAGTTTGATGTGATAATAATCAATGAACTGAATTTCTTAATTTCCCATTTTCTCAATTTCAAATTTCAAAGACATGACATATCTATTTATTTTTATCAGTGCTGTTTTTGTTAACAATATCGTACTATCTCAGTTTTTGGGAGTGCGTACACTTCTGGAAGTTTCAAGGAAAATTGATACTGCGCTGAGCATGAGCGGAGCTGTAGCTTTGATTATGACCCTGGCTACCATCACAACCTACATTATTCAAAAAACAGTTCTTGAACCCTTTAACATTGGCTTTCTTCAAACCATGACCTTTATTGTGGTCATTGTAGTACTTTTACAGTTGATGGAAATTGTGCTCAAAAAAACACTTCCTGCATTTTACAAGACTTTAGATTCGTTTTGGCCGCTTATTACCACCAATTGCACTATTCTGGGGGTGGCAATTCTGGTTGTTCAAAAAGACTTCAGCCTTCTCGAAAGTGTTGTGTTTGCAATTTCATCTGCTGCAGGATTTGGATTGGCTCTTATCGTATTTGCGGGGATTCGCGAACAACTCCAAATGACAAAACTGCCAAAAGGCATTGACGGAAGCCCTATCTTGTTGATCACCGCCGGTTTACTGGCTATGGCGTTTATGGGCTTTGCCGGAATTGTAAAATAAATACAGATTTTTGGCAAGTTTTTTCAAAATATATTTTGCAGTTTAAAAAAAAGCCGTATCTTTGCACCGCTTTAGAAGAAAAGCACATACTAAGAAGTTAGTATAAAGAAACAAATTATCGGGCGTTTAGCTCAGCTGGTTCAGAGCATTCCGATTACAATCGGAAGAGTCAGCGGTTCGAATCCGTCAAAAGTGTTCTTAATATAAATATCGGGCGTTTAGCTCAGCTGGTTCAGAGCATTCCGATTACAATCGGAAGAGTCAGCTGTTCGAATCCGTCAAAAGTGTTCTTAATATAAATATCGGGCGTTTAGCTCAGCTGGTTCAGAGCATT